>NZ_JBEYZW010000031.1:0-78983 GCF_040646215.1 Streptomyces sp. NPDC046215
GGTCTGGTTGTACTGCTCCGTCTTTTTCTCCCCCCTCCCCCGCGGGGGGGTGGGGGCGGCGGGGCTCTTTAAAACCCCCCCCCCCCCCCCCCCCCCCCACAACCGGTGCCGTCTCACCGGCGGCGGAGAACAGCCAGCGCCATAGCGGTCGCCGCGTAGAGCAGGGCGACTGTCACCACCAGCACTGCCGACCGGCCGTCGGCGGGCAGCATCAGGGCCGCCACCCCTGCCGCGCCGACGAATGCGGCATTGAAGAGGACGTCGTAGAGCGAGAAGACCCGGCCCCGGAACGCGTCGTCGACCGCGGACTGGACCACGGTGTCCGTGGCGATCTTGGCGCCCTGGGTGGCGAGCCCCAGGACGAAGGCGGCGATCAGCATGGGGACCCGCTCGAAGGGGAGGCCGAGGGCGGGTTCGAGGACCGCGGCCACCGCGGCGCACGCCACCATCCAGCCGCCGCGCCCCAGCCTCGCCACGGCCCAGGGGGTGACGACGGCCGCCGCGAAGAATCCGGCCCCCGAGACGCCGACGGCGATGCCGAGAAGTGCCAGCCCGTCCGCTTCTGTATCGGTCCAGGCGTAGCGGCAGAGCATCAGCACAGTGATGGTGAGTGCGCCGTAGCAGAAGCGCATCATCGTCATCGCGGCCAGTGCTCGGGCGGCGGTGCGGCGCTCCGCCAGATGGCGCAGCCCGTCGGCCAGCCCGCTGGTGGTCGTGGAGAGGGTGGCCCATAGGCGGCACCTGGGAGCGGCGGTGTCCGGGCCCAGCAGATCCGCCGGCATCAGCAGCGAGCAGAGGCCGGCGCTGAGGTAGAGCGCCGCACCGAGCAGGACCACCACGGCGTCCGCTCCGGAGCCCTCGGGAGTCACGAGCCGCAGGGCGAGGGCGAGGCCGCCGCCCGCGGTCGCCGCCAGAGTGCCGGCGGTCGGGGACAGTGAGTTGGCCATGACCAGGCGTTCGCCCGAGTCGACCACTCGGGGCAGGGAGGCGGAGAGCCCGGCGAGCACGAAGCGGTTGACCGCGGTCACCGACAGGGCGGAGGCATAGAAGAGCCAGTCCGGCACGCGGGCGACGATGAGCAGGGCGGTGACGACGGCCAGTGCCGTACGGAGCAGGTTTCCGTGCAGCAGTACTTGGCGGCGGCGCCAGCGGTCCAGCAGCACTCCGGCGAACGGCCCCAGCAGCGAGTAGGGGAGCAGCAGGACCGCCATGGCGGAGGCGATCGCCGTGGGAGAAGCCTGTTTTTCGGGGGAGAAGACCACGTACGCGGCGAGGGCGATCTGATAGACGCCGTCAGCCGACTGCGACAGCAGCCGGACGGCCAGCAGCCGGCGGAAATCCCGTAGCCGCAGCAGGACGCGCAGATCGCGTACGACAGGCATGCCGCACAGCCTCACACACGGCGCGGGCCCCCGGGTGGACAACCCGGGGGCCCGCGATCAAGACAGTCGTTCAGTGGGCTCGGCGGCTCACTGAGCTGCTGTGCCCGATCAGCGCTCGACGTCGCCCTGGATGAACTTCTCGACGTTCTCACGGGCCTCGTCGTCGAAGTACTGCACCGGCGGCGACTTCATGAAGTACGAGGAAGCGGAGAGGATCGGGCCACCGATGCCGCGGTCCTTGGCGATCTTCGCGGCGCGCACGGCGTCGATGATGACACCGGCGGAGTTCGGGGAGTCCCAGACCTCGAGCTTGTACTCCAGGTTCAGCGGAACGTCACCGAACGCGCGGCCCTCGAGGCGCACGTACGCCCACTTGCGGTCGTCCAGCCAGGCCACGTAGTCCGAGGGGCCGATGTGGACGTTGTCCTCGCCCATCTCACGGTCACGGATCTGCGAGGTGACGGCCTGCGTCTTGGAGATCTTCTTGGACTCCAGGCGCTCGCGCTCGAGCATGTTCTTGAAGTCCATGTTGCCGCCGACGTTCAGCTGCATGGTGCGGTCGAGGACGACACCGCGGTCCTCGAACAGCTTCGCCATCACGCGGTGCGTGATCGTGGCGCCGACCTGCGACTTGATGTCGTCACCGACGATCGGGACGCCCGCCTCGGTGAACTTGTCCGCCCACTCCTTGGTGCCGGCGATGAAGACCGGAAGAGCGTTGACGAACGCGACCTTGGCGTCGATGGCGCACTGGGCGTAGAACTTGGCGGCGACCTCGGAGCCCACCGGCAGGTAGCAGACGAGGACGTCGACCTGCTTGTCCTTGAGGACCTGGACGATGTCGACGGGGGCCTCGGCGGACTCCTCGATGGTCTGGCGGTAGTACTTGCCCAGGCCGTCGTGGGTGTGGCCACGCTGGACGGTGACGCCGGTGGACGGCACGTCGCAGATCTTGATGGTGTTGTTCTCACTGGCGCCGATGGCGTCGGCGAGGTCGAGGCCGACCTTCTTCGCATCGACGTCGAAGGCGGCCACGAACTCCACATCACGCACGTGGTAGTCGCCGAACTGCACGTGCATCAGACCCGGCACGCGACCGTTCGGGTCGGCGTCCTTGTAGTACTCGACGCCCTGCACCAGCGAGGCGGCGCAGTTGCCCACGCCGACGATGGCTACGCGAACCGAACCCATTCCGGTTGCTCCCTGTTTTTGTACTCGAGGAAAGCCCTGCGGAGTGCAGAGCTCACTTGGTGGTGTCGTCGGACGGACCCGGCCGGGAACTGTCCCCGTCCCGGGGGATGCCGTCCGCATCTCCAGATGTGTCCTGCGGCGCGGAGCCCTTGCGCATGTCGCGCCCGGTCCGCTCGCTCTCGATCAGCTCGTTCAGCCAGCGGACTTCGCGCTCCACCGACTCCATGCCGTGTCGCTGCAGTTCGAGGGTGTAGTCGTCCAACCGCTCGCGGGTACGGGCCAGGGAGGCGCGCATCTTTTCGAGACGCTCCTCCAGCCGGCTGCGGCGGCCTTCCAGCACCCGCATCCGTACATCCCGCGAGGTCTGCCCGAAGAACGCGAAGCGGGCGGCGAAATGTTCGTCCTCCCAGGCGTCCGGGCCGCTGTGGGCGAGCAGTTCCTCGAAGTGTTCCTTGCCTTCTGCCGTCAAGCGGTAGACGATCTTCGCCCGTCGCCCCGCGAGCGACGCCGCGCGGGCGTCCTCGGGAGCGCTGCCGGGCTCCTCGATCAACCAGCCGCTGGCCACCAGGGCCTTCAGGCAGGGGTAGAGGGTGCCGTAGCTGAACGCGCGGAACACCCCGAGTGAGGTGTTGAGGCGTTTCCGCAGTTCGTAGCCGTGCATCGGGGACTCACGGAGCAGGCCGAGAACGGCGAACTCGAGGATGCCGGAGCGTCTGCTCAAGTGTCGCCTCCTTGGTCCGCTAGGTCCCTTATGCCGAGCTGATGTATCGACTCGATACATCCAGACGATAGAACGGCCATCCTGTTGCGACAAGAGGGGGCACGGTGAACGAGGTCACATCACCGATTCGTGGGACACAACCTGCCTGAATTGGAGTGAACCTCCGCAGTGGGAGCGATTTGACCGTGCGTAGTCTGTGCGCCATGCAAACCACCGGGAACCGTGTGACGCCGTGGGGCGTCCTCGTTCCGGATGTAGTGCGTCCGGCTGCTGGAGGGAGCCGGCCCGCACCTCAGGGGGAACGCAACCCACCTGCCGCTTCCAGGCGTTAGTGCCTGCCCGAGGAGTAGTCGTTCGATGAGCGAGCACCGCCGCAAGCCGCCGCAGCCTCAGGGCGGCGGACGCGCCGCGTCCAGGCGCGCGGCCCCACAGCCGACGCCCGGCCGTCGCACAGCATCACCCAGCAGTTCCGCCACGCCGGGCTCAGCCCGGGGTGACGACGCCGGCTTCGCCCGCCGGGCCGACCGGCGCGGCGGAGGGCCCGGGCGCAGACGCCCGTCCGACCAGGGCTCCGGCGCGGTGGCCCGCGGCCGGCGGGACGGAGGTCGCCCGGGCAAGAAGCGTTTCATCGACTACCCGCGCGCGGGCAAGGCCGGGATACGGCGCTGGGTGCCCTCCTGGAAGCTCGTGCTCGGCATGGGCTTCACGTTCATAGGGCTGATCCTGGGCACCGTGGGGATCGCGCTCGCGCTCGTGCAGGTGCCGGACGCGCAGAAGGCCGCGGAGACCCAGAAGAACGTCTATTACTGGGCCGACGGCAAGCAGATGGTCGTGGCCGGCGGTGGTGATCTCAACCGGCAGATCGTGCCGTTCGCGAAGATCCCCAAATCGATGCAGAGTGCGGTCATTTCCGCCGAGAACGCCAGTTTCTATGATGACTGGGGCGTCGACCCGATGGGCATCGCCCGAGCGGTCGTCAAGATGGCGCAGGGCGGTGAGACACAGAGTGGCTCGACCATCACCCAGCAGTTCGTCAAGAACACCTATCTGAGCCAGGAACAGACGCTCAAGCGCAAGGCCACCGAGCTGCTGATCTCGATAAGAGTCGGCACCTCGATGGACAAGAACGACATTCTCGCCGGCTACCTGAACACGGCCTATTACGGTCGCGGGGCCTATGGAATCCAGGCCGCGGCGCGGGCGTACTTCGACACGGACTGCTCGAAGCTGACCGCCAGCCAGAGCGCTTTTCTCGCGGCGACGCTGAACGGCCCGAACCTGTACGACCCCTACGGCGGTCAGGGGCCGGCGGCGACGCCGGAGAAGAACCTCAAGCGTGCCTCGGACCGCTGGAAGTGGACGCTGGACCGTGAGGTCGAGGTCGGCCGCATGACGTCGGCGGAGCGCGATTCCTGGGTCCAGAAGGGGTTCCCGATGCCCCAGAAGCCCAAGGCCGCCACCAACCGTGCCGGACAGATCGGCTACCTCACCGACCTCGCCGACAACTACATCGTGGCGCACTCCGGGATCAGCAAGTCCCAGCTGGACCGGGGCGGCTATCAGATCCACACGACGTTCGACCGCAACAAGGTCGACGCCCTGGCGAAGTCGGTCGAAGAGGTCCGCAAGGCGAACATCAAGCCGGACGTGCGCGAGCGGGACAAGTTCGTCCAGTTCGGCGGCGCCTCCGTGGAGCCGAAGACGGGCAAGATCGTCGCCATTTACGGCGGTGCCAACGCCCTGGAGCACTACACCAACAACGCCGACTACACCGGTGTGCAGGTGGGCTCGACTTTCAAGCCGTTCGTGCTCGCCGCCGCGATGTCGGAGGGCAAGCGGAACCCGAACCTCGGTGCGACCCAGACGATGAGCCAGCGCACGCTCGTCTCGCCGGAGAGCATCTACAACGGTGACAACAAACTGACGCTGAGGAACTACAACGGGACGGTCTGGCGCGACACCAACGGTGGTGAGTGGCGGCAGAAGAACGACGGCGACGAGAGCCGCGGGCTCATCACGCTCCGGACGGCCATGCAGTTCTCGGTGAACACCCCGTTCATCCAGCTGGGCATGGACGTCGGCACCGACAAGGTGAAGGACGCCGCCGTGAAAGCGGGCCTGGACGAGGACCAGCTCGCCGCGCCCACGCCTACCTTCTCCCTGGGCACCTCGGCGCCCAGTGCGATCCGGCTGGCGGGCGCTTACGCGACCTTCGCGGCCAGCGGCAAGCAGACCGACCCCTACTCGGTCGAGAAGGTCGAGAAGGACGGCCAGCCCGCCTACACGCACGAGAGCGCGAGCAAGCAGGCGTTCTCGCCCAAGGTGGCCAACAACGTCACCGACGTGCTGAAGACCGTCGTGGACGCGGGCACCGGTACGTCGGCGCAGCTCGGCAACCGGCCGGCGGCGGGCAAGACGGGTACGACGGACGAGAACCGCTCGGCGTGGTTCGCGGGCTACACCCCGCAGCTCTCGACGGCGATCGGCATGTACCGGGTCGACCCCAATGCGAAGAAGCAGGAGTTCCTGTCGATGCGCGGTGTGGGTGGCAAGGAGTCCATCCACGGTGCGTCGTTCCCGGCGGAGGTCTGGGCCGACTACATGGGCAAGGCCCTCAAGGGCCAGCCGGTGGAGCAGTTCGAGCCGGCGGAGCCGATCGGCGAGAAGATCTACGGGGACGGTGCCAGCCCCGCCCCCAGCGCCGCTCCGTCGACGTCCGCCTCGCCCAGCCCGTCGAAGTCCGCTTCGCCGAGCCCCTCGAAGCCCGCCTCCCCCAGCCCGTCGGCCAGCAGGTCCTGCCACCCGCTGGACCTGCGGTGCAAGCACGGCGGAAACGGCGGCGGCAACGGCAACGGCGGCCACTCGGGAGGCCCGGGCGACAACGGCGGGCCCGGTGGCGAGCCGGGCGCGTCGCCGTCGCCGGAGCCGAGCCGGCGGCCCGGTGGTGGCGGCCTGTTCGGCGGGATGGACGGCTGACCTGCTGAGATACCGGCTCCGGACGAGCCGGGTGACCTGATGGGCCCGAGGGCCGTCCCACGTTCGTGTGGGGCGGCCCTCAGGGTTATCCACAGGCTCCGACGGCGCACAGGCCGGTACGGCAGGATGGCCCCCATGAGGAGCGCGCGGGACGACCAGCTTGTACGGCCCACCGTCGAGGACGAGGTGGCCGCCGCCGGCAGCGAGCTCATCGGCGGGCCGGCGGGGCGGCGTGCGCTGCCCGTCGGCGGCTGGTGGACGCCGGTCCGCATCGTCGCGCTGGTGGCGATCGGGATGTTCGCGCTCGGGATGGTGCAGAAGCTGCCGTGCTACAACTACGGCTGGTTCTACGGCGCCACCACCCAGTACACGCACGCCTGCTACTCCGACATCCCGCACCTCTACAGCGGACGCGGCTTCGACGCGGGTCTCATTCCGTACTTCGACCGGATTCCGCAGTCACTGTCCGGCGGGATGGACTATCTGGAGTATCCGGTCCTCACCGGCCTGTTCATGGAGATCGCCGCCCTGCTCACGCCCGGCGGCGGCACCATCCAGCACCGCGAGCAGCTCAACTGGCTGGTCAACGCCGGAATGCTCATGGCCTGCACCGCGGTCATCGCGGTCTGCGCGGCCCGGACGCACCGGCGCCGCCCGTGGGACGCCCTGCTGATCGCCCTCGCCCCGGCCTTCGCCCTGACCGCCACCGTCAACTGGGACCTGTTCGCGGTGGCTCTCACCGCGGCCGCGATGCTCATGTGGTCCCGCGGCCGGGTGCTCCTCGCGGGCGCCCTGATCGGCCTCGCGGCGGCCGCGAAGCTGTACCCGGTGCTGCTGCTGGGGCCGCTGCTGGTCCTGTGCTGGCGGGCCGGCCGGATGCGGGCGTTCGGGGCCGCGGCCGCGGCGGCGGCCGGCGCCTGGCTGGTGGTCAATCTGCCGGTGATGATCACGCATGACGCCGCGGGCTTCCACATCCGGGACGGCTGGGCGAAGTTCTACACCTTCAGCCAGGAGCGGCCGATCGACTTCGGCTCGGTCTGGCTCCTCATCTCCCAGCGCACGGGGAACCCGCTGGAGGGCGCCAACACCTATGTGACGCTGCTGATGATCCTGGGCTGCCTGGGCCTGGGCGCACTGGGCCTGTACGCGCCGAGGCGGCCGCGCTTCGCGCAGCTGGCGTTCCTGGTGGTGGCGCTCTTCATCCTGACCAACAAGGTCTATTCGCCGCAGTACGTGCTGTGGCTGATCCCGCTGGCGGTGCTGGCCCGGCCCAAGTGGCGCGATTTCCTCGTCTGGCAGGCGTGCGAGGTGCTGTACTTCCTCGGCATCTGGTCCTACCTGGCGTACACGGGCAGCGGCGACAAACACCAGGGCCTGCCCACCGAGGGCTACCAGCTGGCGATCGCCCTGCACCTGCTGGGGACGCTGTACCTGTGCGCGATCGTCGTGCGGGACATCCTCATGCCGGAGCGGGACGTCGTCCGCCGGGACGGCTCGGACGACCCCTCGGGCGGCGTCCTGGACGGGGCGCCGGACATATTCGCCCCGGGCTCCGCGCGCCGGGCACGGCACGCGGAGCACTCCGGCGGCACGGGTGTCCGATGGGGGACCGGAGAGCGCACGCAGTAGGCGCGGCTCCGGCCCCGTACCCAGGGGGGTGGGTCAGTGGTCGAGCAGACGGTCGAACTGAGTGGTGGTGTTCCGCAGGTGGGCCACCAGCTCGTCACCGACCTGGGGGGCCGGGGCGTCACTCGGCACGAACAGGATGGAGACCTGCATGTGCGGGGGCTCCGCGAACCAGCGCTGCTTGCCCGCCCAGACGAAGGGCGAGAGGTTGCGGTTCATGGTCGCGAGGCCCGCGCGGGCGACGCCCTTGGCGCGCGGCATCATGCCGTGCAGCGCCTTCGGAGCCTCCAGGCCGACGCCGTGCGAGGTGCCGCCGGCCACGACGACGAGGTAGCCGTCACCGGCGGTCTTCTGCTGGCGGTAGCCGAAGCGGTCGCCCTTGGAGACCGGGGTGACGTCCAGGACCGCACCGCGGTACTGGGTGGCGTCGTGGTCGCCGAGCCACAGCCGTGTGCCGATGCGGGCCCGGAAGCGGGTCTGCGGGAACTGCTGCTGCAGCCGGGCGAGTTCGTCCGACTTGAGGTGGCTGACGAACATGGTGTGCAGGGGCAGCCGGTAGTGGTGCAGCCGCTCCATCCAGGCGGTGACCTCCTGGACGGCGTCGGAGCCGTCCGGGCGGTCGAGCGGCAGATGGATCGCGAAGCCCTCCAGGCGCACGTCCTCGATGGCGGCGTGCAGCTTGGGGAGGTCCTCCTCGCTGATGCCGTGCCGCTTCATGCTGCTCATGACCTCGATGACGACGCGGGCGCCGACGAGCCCGCGGACGCCCTCGACCGAGGAGACCGACCGGATGGCCCGGTCGGGCAGGGGTACGGGCTCCTCGCCGAGCCGGAAGGGGGTGAGCACCAGCAGGTCGCCGCTGAAGAAGTCCTTGATGCGGGCCGCTTCGTAGGTGGTGCCGACGGCGAGGATGTCCGAACCGAAGCGCGCGGCCTCGTCGGCCAGGCGCTCGTGGCCGAAGCCGTAACCGTTGCCCTTGCAGACCGGGACGATGCCCGGGAACTGCTGGATGACGGTCTGCTGGTGCGCCCGCCAACGCGCGGTGTCGATGTAGAGCGTGAGCGCCATGGCCGGTCCCGGAGCCTTTCCCTGTGCCTGCTGGGTGATGTGGTCGTGCGAACGGAAGGAACGCGAGGGTCAGCGACGCGACATGTACATGTCGAGAGCCTTGTGGAGCAGCTTGTTGAGGGGGAAGTCCCACTCGCCGAGGTACTCAGCCGCCTGCCCACCCGTGCCGACCTTGAACTGGATGAGGCCGAAGAGGTGGTCGCTCTCGTCGAGGGAGTCGCCGATGCCCCGGAGGTCGTAGACGCTCGCGCCCAGGGCGTAGGCGTCGCGCAGCATCCGCCACTGCATGGCGTTCGACGGGCGGACCTCGCGCTTGTGGTTGGCGGAGGCGCCGTAGGAGTACCAGACGTGCCCGCCGACGATCAGCATCGTCGCGGCGGCGACAGCCTCGCCCTCGTGCACGGCGAAGTACAGCCGCATGCGGTTGGGGTCCTCGGTGTTGAGGGCCGTCCACATGCGCTGGAAGTAGCTCAGCGGGCGCGGGCGGAACTTGTCGCGCTCGGCCGTGATCTCGTAGAGGTGCTGCCAGGTGGGCAGGTCCTCGTAGCCGCCCTGGACGACCTCGACACCGGCCTTCTCGGCCTTCTTGATGTTGCGGCGCCACAGCTGGTTGAAGCCCTTGTGGACGTCCTCCAGGGAGCGGTTCGACAGCGGCACCTGGAAGACGTAGCGCGGCTGGACGTCACCGAAGCCGGCCCCGTCCTCCTCGCCCTGCTGCCAGCCCATCCGGCGCAGCTGGTCGGCCACCTCGAAGGCGCGCGGCTCGATGTGCGTGGCCTCGACGTCGCGCAGGCGCTTGACGTCCGGATCGGCGATGCCCGACTTGATGGCGTTGGAGTCCCAGCGCCGGATGACCACGGGCGGGCCCATCTTCACGGAGAAGGCGCCCTGCTGCTTCAGGTGGGCGAGCATGGGCCGCAGCCAGTCCTCGAGGTGCGGCGAGAACCAGTTGATGACCGGCCCCTCGGGGAGGTAGGCCAGGTAACGCTTGATCTTGGGCAGCTGGCGGTAGAGCACCAGGCCCGCGCCGACGAGCTGGCCGTTCTTGTCGAACCAGCCCAGGCTCTCCGAGCGCCATTCGCCCTTGACGTCAGCCCACGCCGGCACCTGCATGTGACTGGCCGCGGGCAGGCTCTGGATGTACGCCAGATGCTGCTCTCGGCTGATTGTCCTCAGGGTCAGGGTCATGCGGGGCGCTCCTCGGCAGGTGTGTCCCCAGGGTCGGGGCTCCGGCTCTCGCGCCGAAGCCTACTGCGACGGGGGCAGCGCCTCGCCTGGGCGTACTGCCGTACAGCCTGCCCGGGCCCTCCCGGGCCCTGCCTGGCAGGGCCCGGCGGGCGGCCGGGAGCGTGTCCGCGGCCACCCGCGAGCGGGGCCCGCTCGGGCAGCCCGAGCAGTCCGGGCAGCCTGAGCGTCCCGCACGGCCCGGCCGTCCGTCCGTACGGGCCGTACCGCCCGCGGAGCCCGTACCGCCTGCGCAGCCCGTGCGGCCCGCGCAGCCCGACCGGCCCGTGCCCGGGCTATCCGATGAGGCCGCCGAAGAGGCCGCCGTGTGCCATGCCGAGGAAGAAGCCCAGCGCGGCGGCGCCCAGCCCGATGATGAGGAGGAACCGCTCGCCCGTCGTCTGTGAGATGTACTGGCCCCAGGCGCCGGAGAGGATGCCGAGGAGTCCGCTCCAGGAGCTGAGCAGGTGCAGGCTGTGGAACGCCGAGCTGATGGCGGCGAGCGCCCCGAGCACGATCGTCACCGCGACGAAGGTGTTCTCGACGGGATGGGGCTTGCCGTCGCTGTTGAGGGCGGAGCCGATGAATGTCCGCGGGCCATGGGGTTGCCGAGCGGCCTGTGTCATGGAGCTACCTCCTGAAGGCAGGCGGCGCACTGTAGCGCCGGTCACACCCGAGACGTCCAGATTGCGGTCCCGGACCACTGGATTTCAACCGGAAGCCGGAGTGCGGGTACTGTGTACGGTCTGCACCGGTGTCTGCCCAGACCAGCTTCGGTCCTCGGGGCGACCCAGGGATTTTCCGCTGATTGTCAGTGTCGGCCGATACCGTTGTTTACGCATCACGACCCTCCTGCCACGGAACGACCGTGGCCGCTGAGTCCAAAGGAGGTGGGTTCCACATGCGTCACTACGAGGTGATGGTCATCCTCGACCCCGATCTCGAGGAGCGCGCTGTCTCCCCGCTGATCGAGAACTTCCTCTCCGTCGTCCGTGAGGGCAACGGAAAGGTTGAGAAGGTCGACACCTGGGGCCGTCGTCGTCTCTCGTACGAGATCAAGAAGAAGCCCGAGGGCATCTACTCGGTCATCGACCTGCAGGCCACGCCTGCGGTCGTCAAGGAGCTCGACCGACAGATGAACCTGAACGAGTCGGTCCTCCGGACCAAGGTCCTCCGTCCCGAGACCCACTGAACCCCAGCGGTTCAGAGGTAATCGGGCTGCATCGCAACGAGTAGCAAGCAGCCAGCAGCACACCCGCCGAGAGGTTCATCCATGGCAGGCGAGACCGTCATCACGGTCGTCGGCAATCTCGTCGACGACCCCGAGCTGCGCTTCACCCCGTCCGGTGCGGCGGTCGCGAAGTTCCGCGTCGCGTCGACTCCCCGCACCTTCGACCGGCAGACCAACGAGTGGAAGGACGGCGAAAGCCTCTTCCTCACGTGCTCGGTCTGGCGGCAGGCCGCGGAGAACGTCGCCGAGTCGCTTCAGCGCGGCATGCGCGTCATCGTGCAGGGCCGGCTCAAGCAGCGGTCCTACGAGGACCGCGAGGGCGTCAAGCGCACGGTCTACGAGCTCGACGTCGAAGAGGTCGGCGCCAGCCTGAAGAACGCCACGGCGAAGGTCACCAAGACCGCGGGTCGCGGTGGCCAGGGTGGCTTTGGCGGCGGCAGCGGTGGCGGCCAGCAGCAGGGCGGCGGCTGGGGCAATGCCCCCGCCGGCGGCCAGCAGCAGGGTGGTGGCGGTGCTCCCGCCGACGACCCGTGGGCGACCAGCGCTCCGTCCGGCGGCCAGCAGGGCGGCGGCGGCGGTGGCTGGGGCGGCGGCTCCGGCAACTCCGGCGGCGGCTACTCGGACGAGCCGCCCTTCTAGGCCCTTCGCGGGCCCGGGCCCGCGACGGCCCGAGGGCGACAGCACTAAAACTTCTTGATCACACAGGAGAGAGACAATGGCGAAGCCGCCTCCGCGCAAGCCTAAGAAGAAGGTCTGCGCGTTCTGCAAGGACAAGACCGCTTACGTGGACTACAAGGACACGAACATGCTGCGGAAGTTCATTTCCGACCGCGGCAAGATCCGTGCCCGCCGCGTGACCGGCAACTGCACCCAGCACCAGCGCGACGTCGCCACGGCCGTGAAGAACAGCCGTGAGATGGCGCTGCTGCCCTACACGTCGTCCGCGCGATAAGGGAAGGGTGACCGAAAAATGAAGATCATCCTCACCCACGAGGTCTCCGGCCTCGGCACCGCCGGTGACGTCGTCGACGTCAAGGACGGCTACGCCCGCAACTACCTGGTCCCGCGCGGTTTCGCGATCCGCTGGACCAAGGGTGGCGAGCAGGACGTGGCGCAGATCCGCCGCGGCCGCAAGATCCGCGAGATCGCCACGATCGAGCAGGCCAACGAGGTCAAGGGTCAGCTTGAGGGCACCAAGGTGCGCCTGGCCACCCGCGCCGGCGACGCCGGCCGCCTCTTCGGCTCCGTCACCCCGGCCGACATCGCTTCGGCGATCGAGGCTTCCGGTGGCCCGAAGGTCGACAAGCGCCGTGTCGAGGTGGGCTCGCCCATCAAGACGCTGGGCTCGCACCAGATCAGCGTGCGTCTGCACGCCGACGTCGTTGCCAAGCTCGGCATCGAGGTCGTCGCTGCCTGATCGCTTCGCGATCGGTAACGCGTGACGAAGGGCCGCACCCCGGGGTGCGGCCCTTCGCCGTCGGCTCGTGGAGGCCCCCGAGGGGATCAGCGGGTCGCCCCGGTGACGATCCAGCGGCCCGAGCGGGTCCGCAGCCACAGGGTCACCAGGCGGGCCGCCATCATCAGGCCCATCGCCCACCACAGCGCGGTGAGGCCGCCGCCGAAGGCGGGCACGAGCAGGGCGACGGGCGCGAAGACGGCGAGGACGAGCAGCATCGCCCAGGCGAGATAGGTGCCGTCACCGGCCCCCATCAGGACACCGTCCAGGACGAAGACGACGCCGGCGACGGGCTGGGTGAGGGCCATGACCAGCAGCGCCGGCAGCAGGGCGTCCCGTACGGTCGCGTCGGTGGTGAACAGCGGGATGAACAGGGGCCGCGCGGCCACCACCAGCACGCCCAGCACCACGCCGGAGACGATGCCCCACTGCACCATCCGCCGGCAGACCGCCCGGGCCCCGGCCGGGTCGTCGGCGCCGAGGTAGCGGCCGATGATCGCCTGGCCGGCGATGGCGATGGCGTCGAGGGCGAAGGCGAGCAGGCTCCACAGGTTGAGCACGACCTGGTGCGCGGCGACCTCGGTGTCACCGAGCCGGGCCGCGACCGCGGTGGCGATCAGGAACACGGCCCGCAGGGAGAGGGTGCGGACGAGGAGGGGCACCCCTGCCTGGGCGCAGGCGCGTATCCCGGCGGTGTCCGGCCGGAGCGAGGCGCCGTGCCGCCGGGCTCCCCGGACGACGACGGCCAGGTAGACGCCGGCCATGGCCCACTGGGCGATGACCGTGCCCCAGGCGGAGCCCGCGATGCCGAGCCCGGCGCCGTAGACGAGGGCGAGGTTGAGGGCCCCGTTGAGGGCGAAGCCGCCGACGGCGACGTAGAGCGGCGTCCGGGTGTCCTGCAGGCCGCGCAGCACGCCGGTGGCGGCGAGGACGACGAGCATGGCGGGGATGCCGAGGGCGCTGACGCGCAGGTAGGTGGTGGCGTACGGGGCCGCGGTGGAGGAGGCGCCGAAGAGCTCGACGAGGTCCGGTGCGGTGGGCAGGACGGTGGCTATGACGGCCGTGCCGAGGAGGAGGGCGAGCCAGATGCCGTCCATGCCCTGCCGGATGGCGGCCGGGAGGTCACCGGCGCCGACGCGGCGGGCGACGGCCGCCGTGGTGGCGTAGGCGAGGAAGACGAAGACGCTGACGGCGGTGGAGAGCAGGGCGCCGGCGACGCCTAGCCCGGCGAGCTGGGGGGTGCCGAGGTGGCCGACGATGGCGCTGTCGACCATCAGGAAGAGCGGCTCCGCGACGAGCGCGCCGAAGGCCGGCAGGGCCAGCGAGAGGATCTCGCGGTCGTGCCGGCGAGCCGGGCGGGGGTCGCGCGCGGGGGCCTGGTTCATGGTCTCAACCTAATCTTCCACAGGTAATTGGCGCAACTGATCTAGGACCCTTACATCTGGGAGCCCGGGGCGATCTTCTCTGCGTCGTTTGTCGCGATCTTGGGCCGACTGGGAAAGTTTTTCTCCTCAACAGCCGGTGGATGGCGAAAGTGCAGGTCAGAGGCGTGTCCCGGGAGTGATTGTGTGTTTGTCCACAGCGGTTTCCCCCGTGCCGTACACAGGATCCACGGAGTTACCCACAGGATGGCGCCCGTCGTCCACATGCCCTGTGGATAACCAGATTGGCTGACGGTGCCCGCGGGCCTACCGTGGACCGGCGCCCGCAGCCTGTTCCGGATTCGACGACCTGACGAGATCACCACGAACTCGACGCACCGGAACCGGAGTCGGGCGACTTAATTGTCAGAGCCGTGCCGTAAGAAAGAACTGCACGGCGAGGTCCGCGTCGCGGACGGGAGGAGGTGGCGGGATGAGCATCCCCGAACCGCCCATGGACGACCCCTGGGCGGACTCCGGCCCCAGCGACCGGCTCCCCGTCTCCCGCCCCCGCCGGGGCGACGGAGCGCCCCGTAGCGAGCGCCGCGACCACGACGAGGAAGGCTCCTGGTCCCAGGGCGGCGAGGGCCGGCAGGGCGCGGCGAGCGGATTCGAGCGCGTCCCCCCGCAGGATCTCGACGCCGAGCAGTCCGTGCTCGGCGGCATGCTGCTCTCCAAGGACGCCATCGCCGATGTCGTCGAGGTCCTCAAGGGCCACGACTTCTACCGGCCGGCGCACGAGACGATCTACCAGGCGATCCTCGACCTCTACGCCAAGGGCGAGCCCGCCGACCCGATCACGGTCGCGGCCGAGCTCACCAAGCGGGGCGAGATCACCCGCGTCGGCGGCGCGCCGTACCTCCACACCCTGGTCCAGTCGGTCCCCACCGCGGCCAACGCGGAGTACTACGCCGAGATCGTCCACGAGCGGGCGGTGCTCCGCCGCCTGGTCGAGGCGGGCACGCGCATCACGCAGATGGGATACGCGGCCGACGGCGACGTCGACGACATCGTCAACAAGGCCCAGGCCGAGGTCTACGCGGTCACCGAGCAGCGCACCAGCGAGGATTACCTGCCGCTCGGCGACATCATGGAGGGCGCGCTCGACGAGATCGAGGCCATCGGCTCGCGCAGCGGCCAGATGTCCGGCGTCCCCACGGGCTTCACGGACCTGGATTCGCTGACGAACGGCCTGCACCCCGGCCAGATGATCGTCATCGCCGCCCGCCCGGCCATGGGCAAGTCGACGCTCGCGCTGGACTTCGCCCGGGCCTGCTCGATCAAGCACAACCTCCCGAGCGTGATCTTCTCGCTCGAAATGGGCCGCAACGAGATCGCGATGCGCCTGCTGTCGGCCGAGGCGCGGGTGGCGCTCCACCACATGCGCTCCGGCTCCATGACGGACGAGGACTGGACGCGCCTCGCCCGCCGGATGCCCGATGTCTCCACGGCGCCGCTCTTCATCGACGACTCCCCCAACCTGTCGATGATGGAGATCCGCGCCAAGTGCCGCCGGCTGAAGCAGCGGGCCGGCATCAAGCTCGTCATCATCGACTACCTGCAGCTCATGCAGGCGGGTGGCGCCAAGCGGGCCGAGAGCCGTCAGCAGGAAGTGTCGGACATGTCGCGAAACCTCAAGCTCCTCGCTAAGGAGCTGGAGGTGCCGGTCATCGCCCTCTCGCAGCTGAACCGTGGTCCCGAGCAGCGCACGGACAAGAAGCCGATGGTCTCCGACCTCCGTGAGTCCGGCTCGATCGAGCAGGACGCGGACATGGTCATCCTGCTGCACCGCGAGGACGCCTACGAGAAGGAGTCCCCGCGCGCGGGCGAGGCGGACATCATCGTCGGCAAGCACCGTAACGGCCCGACGGCCACGATCACGGTTGCCTTCCAGGGTCACTACTCCCGCTTCGTGGACATGGCGGGGGCCTGATCGCCGGCCCTGCGGGGCTTGATGTGCGCGTGGGGCCCGTGGGTTGTGCGGTGGGTGTCTCGGTTGGATACAGGTGTGATTGCGCCGTCATCACGATTGGGATCCGGCCAAAAAAAGTTGATCCGTGGACCGGTTCTGGACATAGGTTTGGGCCCTCTCGTACGACGATTCGCGTACCCACCTGACGCATGCCCATCTGCCGCCCGGCCGCTGTCGCCTGGCCGTTGATGTGCAGCCACCGATGCGCAGCCACCGCTGTGTGACCGCTGGTGAGTGAACCGCGCGAAGAGGCGTCGTTCACCGTTCCAGAGAAAGTCCTGTCACATGCGCCGCACCACCCTCCGCCGTACCGCTGTCGCCGCGTCGGCGGTCTCCTTGGCCCTTCTCGTGAGCGCCTGTGGCTCGGACGAGCCCGCGAAGGGCGCGAAGGACGAGCCGAAGGGCAAGGCGTCGGCCCCCGCCGCGCCGGGCGCGAACGCGAAGGCGCTCCCGCAGGCCGAGCTGGACAAGCTGGTGCTGACCCAGAGCGACCTCAAGGACCACAAGATCGAGGCGCCCAGCGCGGTCGACGTCGCCGCGGCCAAGACGGTCGGCAGCGACAAGGCCGAGTGCAAGGTGCTCACCGACATCATGGGCCTGCGCGCCCCCGGCAGCGCCGCCGCGACCGTGGCGCGGAAGATCGTGCCGATCGCCAAGCCCCTCCCCGCGGACGCCTCGGCCGAGGAGAAGATGAAGGCCGGCATGGGCGCCATCGGCGCGACGGTCACGGTCGACACGCTGGGCTCGTACGACGGCAAGGGCGGCGTGGACGCCGTGGCGGCGCTGAAGAAGGCGGGCGCGGACTGCGCCGGCGGCTTCACCATGGACGCCGGTGGCACGAAGACGAAGGTCACCAAGGTGGAGACGGGTTCGTACACGGCGGGTGACGAGGCGCTCGCCTTCACCCTCACCGTGGACATGGAGGGCACGCCCGGCACGGGACAGCTGGTGGCGGTCCGCAAGGGCTCCACGGTCGCGACCTTCTACTCCCAGAGCCTGACGGGGAAGGCCGAGCAGCCGAAGGCCGTCATCGAGGCGCAGGTCAAGAAGCTCGGCTGACGCCGGGGAGCCGAGCCGCCTTCAGCTCGGGGCGAGCCAGGGCAGCTCGTCCGCGAGCTCCTGGCGGAGGCGGCGCTCGGGGCGCGCGCCGACCAGCGACTTCACGGGTTCGCCGGTGCGGAAGAGGATGAGCGTGGGCATGGACAGGACGCCGTAGGCCGCCTGGGTCCGCGGGTTGGTGTCCACGTCGAGCCGGACGATCTTGAGCCGACCGGCCTCCTGGGCCGCCATCCCGGCGAGGACGGGGGCGATCTGGCGGCACGGCTTGCACCAGTCGGCGGTGAAGTCGACGAGGACGGGCAGTTCCGAGGTGAGGACCTCGGCGGCGAAGGTGTCGTCCGTGACAGACATGACGGTCGTGACGGTCGTACTGGACGTGACGGACGGGGTGGCCGTGCTGGACGGGGTGGCCGTGGCGGTCGGGACAGATAGGGCGGAAGCCACTGAAGTGGCCGAAGCCGCGGCGGTGCCGAGGTTCATGGGCTGCCGGTCTCCTGTTCGGTGTCGGGTGCGGTGAAGGCGCAGCGCGGGGGCGGGCCGCCGGGGAGGCCGGCGGTGGCTTCCAGTTCGGCGCGGGCGAGCTGGGCGCCGACCTCGGCCCGTACCCGTCCGAGGTGGGCGATGAGCTCGTCGAGCTCCGCCAGCTTGCGGCGGTAGACCGCGAGCGAGGCGGGGCAGGAGTCGCCGGCCGGGTGCCCGGCGCGCAGGCAGTCCACGAACGGCCGGGTCTCCTCCAGGCCGAAGCCGAAGTCCTGGAGGGTCCGGATCTGCCGGAGGAGGCGCAGGTCCTCCTCGTCGTAGGTGCGGTAGCCGTTGCCGGTGCGGCGGGCGGTCAGGAGCCCCAGGGACTCGTAGTGCCGCAGGGTGCGGGTGGTGGTGCCCGCCTGTTGGGCCAGTTCCCCGATGCGCATGGGCACGACCGTAGACCTTGACGTCGGCGTCAACGCCAGTGCGCCGGTCACCCCCTGGGGTGGGAAGCGGCCTTGGCTAGGGTGCGGGCATGATCACCTCATACGAGAGCTCCGCGCAGGGCCGGGGGGCCGCCGACCTGCTGCCGGAGACGGAGCGGGCCCTGCTGCACCGGATCGCCGTCGCGCAACGTGAGGGCCGCACGCCCTCTCTGGTGGGCGCGGTGATGCGCGAGGGGCGCATGGTGTGGTCCGGCGGGCGGGGTTCCGCGTCCGGGGACAGCGGTGAGGAGACGGTCGGCGCCGGCACCCAGTACCGCATCGGCTCGCTCACCAAGATGTTCGCCGCCGTCCTGGTGATGCGGCTGCGCGACGAGGGGCTGATCGATCTCGACCGGCCGCTCGGCACGTACCTCGACGTTCCCGAGGGCGGGGAGGCGACCGTCGCCCAGCTCCTCGCGCACACCTCGGGCCTGGTGGCCGAGGCGCGCGGCCCCTGGTGGGAGCGCACGGAAGGGGAACTGCGCCCCGAGCTCGCCGACAACTTCCCCGAGCGCTCCCAGCTGCACGCCCCGGGCCGGCTGCACCACTACTCCAACCCTGGATACGCGCTGCTCGGCGCGCTGGTGGAGCGGCTGCGCGGGGAGCCGTGGGGCGAGGCGCTGCGCCGGGAGGTGCTGGCACCGCTGGGCATGGACCGCACCACGCTCGCGCCCGAGGCCCCGCACGCGGCGGGCCGGGCCGTGCACCCCTGGGCGGACGTACTGCTTCCGGAACCCGCGGTGGACACCGGGCGGATGGGCCCGGCCGGGCAGCTCTGGTCCACAGCGGCTGATCTGTGCCGCTTCGCGGCGTTCCTCCTCGACGGTGACGACCGCGTGCTCGGTGCGGCGACGCTCGCGGAGATGCGCACCCCGCAGTGCGCGCCCACGGACCCGGCCTGGTCGAGCACGTACGGGCTCGGGATCCAGGTGGTGCGCCGGGAGGGCAGGACCCTGGTCGGGCACGTCGGTTCGATGCCGGGGTTCGTGGCGACGCTGTGGGCGAGTCCGGAGGAGGCGCTGGCCGGTGTGGTCCTGGCCAATCGGACGTCCTGCTTCGACGTCATCCCCGCCGCCGCGGACCTGGTGCGCACGGTCGCCGACCGCGAACCCCGCATTCCGGCACCCTGGCGTCCGCTCGGCCAAGGCGACGTGGACCCGGCCCTGCTGGAGCTCACGGGCCTGTGGCACTGGGGCGCGGCGCCGTTCACCGTGCGCCTCGGCGCGGGCGGGTCGCTGGACCTGACACCGCTGGGGGCGGCGGGCCGGGGGTCGCGCTTCCGCCCGGAGGCCGACGGCACGTGGACGGGCCTCGACGGCTACTACACGGGCGAGACGCTGAGGGTCGTCCGGGCGGCCGGCGGGGGCGCGGTGAGCCATCTCGACCTCGGCACCTTCGTCTTCACCCGGGAGCCGTACGAGCGCGGGGACGCGGTGCCGGGGGGTGTGGACGAGGGCGGCTGGCGGTGACGGGCTCGGCGCCCGCCACCACCCGGACGTAGGCTCGGGGAGAGATTGGCGGGCGCCGGAACGCGGCGCGATACCACCCTGGAAGGCCACCGTGACTGCGAACACCGCACCGGTCCTGCTCGACCTCGCACCGCTCGGTGCCGCGCACTTCGCGCGCATTGAGGACAAGGTCGCCGCGCTGATGCGGACGCGCGAGAGCGTGATCGCCATGCAGGGCGAGGCGCTGCTGCCCCTGGAGGCGTGCATCCGCTCGGCCGTGCGCCCCGGCAGCACCGCGCTGAACATCATCACGGGCCCGTACGGGGAGACGTTCGGCGGCTGGCTGCGGTCCTGCGGCGCTGAGGTCGTGACGGTGACGGCGCCGTTCAGCGGCGCGGCCGGCCCGGAGCAGGTCGCCGAGGCGCTGCGCGCCCACCCCGCGATCGACTTCGTCAGCCTCGTCCACGCGGAGGCGGCCACCGGCAACACCAATCCGGTGGCGGAGATCGGAAAGGTCGTGCGGGAGCACGGCGCGCTGCTGATGCTGGACGCGGTGGCGTCCGTCGGGGCGGAACCGCTGCTGACCGACGAGTGGGGCGTCGACCTGTGCGTCATCGGCGGGCAGAAGGCGATGACGGGCCCGGCCGGGGTGTCGGCGGTGTCGGTCAGCGCCCGCGCGTGGGAGCGGATCGCCGCCAACGAGCAGGCTCCGCGCCGCTCGTACCTCTCCCTGCTGGACTGGAAGGAGCGCTGGATCGACGGCGGGCGCACGGCGCTGCCGCACGCGCCCGCGCAGCTGGAGATGCTCGCCCTGGAGCAGGCCGTGGACCGGATCGAGGCGGTCGGCCTGGACGCCGTGATCAACCGACACCGCGCCGCCGCCGCGGCTACCCGAGCAGGCGTACGGGCACTGGGCGCCCTCACTCCCTATGTGACCCGTGACGGGGACGCGGCCCCGGTCGCCACCACGTTGCGTGCTCCCGCGGGTGTCGACGCCCGGGAGGTCGTCGCGGCGGCGCTGTCCGCCGACCCGGCCGTGCCCGTGCAGGCCGCGGCGGGGTCGCTGGCGAAGGAGATGATCCGCGTTAACCACTACGGTCTCGCGGCCGACCGGGCGGTCGTCCTGGCCTCGCTGTCGGCACTGGCCGCGGGGTTGCGGGCGGTGGGCGCGGAGATCGCGGACGAGGGCGAGGGCGCGGCGCGGGCAGCGGCGGGCGCCGCGTGGGACGCCGCACTCGCTGCCTGAGCCTCCTGAGCGGGCCGTCTTAGGGCCCTCTGCCGCCGTCGGTGCCCCGCGCACCGGCGGCGGTTTTTTCATGCCCTCAAGTAGGTATATATGACATTTAGCGCCTCTTTGTGCACTCCCTCCGCTCCTCTACCAGCCCGGATAGAATCGGAATCACCACCCCGCTTCGCTCCTCGCCGCCCGGAGGCCCGCCCGCATGGCACACCGCAGGACCGCCCCGCCCCCGGCGCGGGTCGGCGCACCGCTCCGGGCGGACGCTCGCCGCAACAGGGCGCTCGTGCTGCAAGCGGCCCGGTCCGCTTTCGAGGAAGGCGGGTTGGCGGTACCGCTGACCGAGATCGCCCGCCGGGCCGGAGTGGGCCCGGGCACGGTCTACCGCCATTTCCCCTCCAAAGACGCCCTGTTCAGGGCGACAGTGGTGGGCAGGATCCAGCTCTTCACCGACACCGCACGGGAGTTGGCCACTGCAGCCGACCCCGGGGTGGTGTTCTACCGCTATCTGTCGGCTGTGGTGAGGATCTCCGCGCGGAACAAGGCGCTCCAGGACGCGCTGGAGGAGAGTTCCGGCGGTGCCGGGGCGCGTTTCGAGCCGACGCCGGACATCGAGAAGGACTTCCGCGCGGCCCTGTCCGTCCTCCTGGACAGGGCTCAACAGGCGGGCGCGGTAAGGAAAGACGTGAGCGTCGAGGACGTGCTGGCGCTGCTCTTCGGCTGTCTGGCGATGGAGCGGCGGCGCGGCCCGGACGGCCCGCCCGGGAGGATGACGGCCTTGATGTGCGACAGCCTCCGCCCGGGAAGAAGCGTGACGAAACTACCCCCGCCGCGGGCGCCACTGCGTAACGAAACGGGGTGCGCGGTCTGCGCCGGACCCGTGCCCTCCGCCCGGACGGGCCGGCCCGCCCGGTACTGCGGTGCCGCCTGCCGCCAGAAGGCGCACCGCGAGCGGACGCGCGCCCGGAAGGCCGGCCCCTGAGCTCGGGGTAGATTCGGGACGCCGATGGCCGTTCGGAACGGGCCCCGGCGTCCCGTACCTACCGCTACCGAGCTACAGCTGGAACTTGAAGCCCAGGTGTGACGCCTCGAACCCCAGCCGCTCGTAAAAGCGGTGCGCCTCGATCCGTGTGGCGTCCGAGGTGAGCTGCACCAGCCGGCATCCCGCGTCCCGCGCGGTGCCGACGGCCCACTCGACGAGCCGGGTGCCCAGACCCCCGCCGCGCTCCTCGCTGTCGACGCGCACGGCCTCGATCAGCGCGCGTGACGCGCCGCGCCGGGACAGCCCCGGTATGAGGGTGAGCTGGAGCGTTCCGACCGTGCGGCCGTCGCGCACGGCGACGACCAGGTGCTGGTGGGGGTCGGCGGCGATCCGGGCGAAGGCCGCCCGGTACGGAGCGAGGTCTTCCGGGGTCTCCCGCTGCGCCCCGAGGGGGTCGTCGGCGAGCAGCTTCACGAGGGCGGGGATGTCGTCGGCGGTCGCGCGCCGGATCTCTGTATCGCTCATGATCGGGACCCTACGCGGGGCGGTGGCCCGCGCAGGAGACCCCGTGAAGCGCTATACCGCCGGTGCGAGCGACTCGACGGCGGCGACCAGCGGAGCCAGCTCGGGCCGCCGGGACGCCTCTTCCAGGGCCTCGCGCAGAGCGGTGTCGTTCGTGGGCCGGGCCTCCGCGAGGAGGGCGAGGCCCGCGTCCGTGACGTCGGTGTAGATGCCGCGGCGGTCGGTGAGGCAGAGGTAGCGGGTGAGCAGGCCGCGGTCCTCCAGGCGGTTGACCAGGCGGGTCGTCGCGCTCTGGCTGAGGACGACAGAGTCGGCGACCTGGTTCATCCGCAGGTGGCCGCCCTCGCCGGCGTGCTGCCGGCTGAGGACGTCGAGGACGGAGAACTCGCGGACGCTCAGCTCGTGCCGGGCCTGGAGGGCGCGCTCGATGTGCGCCTCGATCCGGCCGTGCAGCGCCGAGAGCGCGCACCAGCCCTGGGCCAGGCCGAGCAGAGCGGGGTCCGGGGTGTCGGACATGGGGAGCCCTCCTTTGCGGATGTACGGACGGGGACGGCGCACGCGACCGCCCGGTAAGGCGGCTCCCCCGTGCGATCCGAGGCCGTACGGACAGGATACTGCGCTACCGCAATAGCCCGCGCTTGCAAGTAACCAGCGTCTGCAATTATTGTGGACGCTCGTAAGGGCCGCCTGCAATGAAGTAGGTGCTCGGGGTCCCTCCCCTCTTCTCTGCGCTTCTGAAGGAAACCGTCATGCCTCTCGCACTGCTGGCGCTCGCCATCGGCGCCTTCGGTATCGGCACCACCGAATTCGTGACCTCCGGGCTCCTCCCCGAGATCGCGGACGACTTCGGCGTCTCGATCCCCACCGCAGGCTTCCTGACCACCGGCTACGCGCTGGGCGTCGTCATCGGCGCGCCGATCCTCGCCATCGTGGGCAGCCGGGTCTCCCGCAAGCGGATGCTGATGGCCCTGATGGGGCTGTTCGTCGCGGGCAACGTCCTCTCCGCCGTGGCCCCCGTCTTCGGGGTGATGCTGGCCGGCCGGATCGTCGCCTCGCTCGCCCACGGCGCGTTCTTCGGCATCGGCTCGATCGTCGCCGCCGGGCTCGTCGCCCCGCACAAGAAGGCGGGCGCCCTCGCGATGATGTTCACCGGCCTGACCGTCGCCAACGTGGTGGGCGTGCCGCTGGGCACCATGGTCGGCCAGAGCGCCGGCTGGCGCGTCACCTTCTTCATCATCGCCGCGCTCGGCGTGTTCGCCGTCCTCGGCATCGCGGCCCTCGTGCCGCCGATGCCCCGCCCGGAGCGGACCCGCGTCAGCGGCGAACTGGCCGCCTTCCGGAACCCGCAGGTGCTGCTCGCGATGGCGATGACCGTGCTGGGCTTCGGCGGCGTCTTCACCATGAGCACCTACCTGACCCCGATGATGACCGACGCCGCCGGCTTCGCGCCCTCCTCCGTCACCTGGCTGCTCGTCCTCTTCGGCCTCGGCATGGTCGTGGGCAACCTGGTCGGCGGCCGGTACGCGGACCGGGCGCTGATGCCCATGCTGTACGTCTCGCTCACCGCCCTCGCCGTCACCCTGGCCCTGCTGCCGCTCGCCACGCACGACAAGATCGCCACCGCGGTCGTCGTCCCCCTGATCGGTGCCTTCGGCTTCGCCTCCGTGCCGCCCCTGCAGAAGCGCGTCCTGGACCAGACCGCCGACGCCCCGACGCTCGCCTCCGCCGTGAACATCGGCGCCTTCAACCTCGGCAACGCCATCGCGGCCTGGCTCGGCGGCCTGGTCATCTCCGCCGGGTTCGGCTACACCGCGCCCAACTGGGTCGGCGCCCTGATGGCCGCCTCCGCGCTCGGCCTGGCGGTGCTGTCCGCGTCCCTGGAGCGGCGGACGGCCGGGCGGGGCGGGCTCATCGCCGCCGGTTCGGCGGCCGCTCCGAGCCCCGAGCCGGTCACGGCGGGCCGCTGACGTCCTCCGGCGGGCTGCCCGACCACCCCGGCCTCACCTGAACCACCGCAACACCCTCTGAACACAGCTATAGGAGCACCACCCATGACCGCCCCCACCCCTGTCCTCCCCCTGACCACGCAGGACGCGGACGCCCTCGTCACCGCCGCCCGCCGCGCCGCCGACGCGCAGGGCGTACGGATCGCCGTCACCGTCCTTGATGCGGGCGGCCACCTGCTGGCCTTCCGCCGGGACGACCGCGCCGTGCTGATCGCCGGGGAGACGAGCACCCGCAAGGCGTTCACCGCCCTCCAGCTGGGCGCGCCGACCGCCGACCTGGTCGACGCCGTGCAGCCCGGCGGGCTCTTCCACACGCTGCCGACCGCCCTCGACCGGCCGCTGCTCTTCATCGCGGGCGGCGTGCCCCTGCACCGCGACGGCCGGCTGATCGGCGCGGTCGGCGTGGGCGGCGGGGCACCCGAGCAGGATCACGGCCTCGCGGCCGGGGCGATCGCGGAGGTCCTGGGCGGCTGAACGCGCGGGCCCACACACACCCGGTGAGGACCTCCCGTCCTCACCGGGTGTTCGCACGGGGCCGGGTCCGCCGGGGTTGCCGAGCGCGGTGCGCCTACCCTCGGGAACTGTGACCAGACTGCACTTGTTCGATATGGACGGAACCCTGATGCACGGGTCGGCGGCGGCCGTCGAGATATCCCGGCAGCTCGGCGTGGAACGGGAGATCGACGAACTGGAGCGGGCCTTCGCGGCGCGCGAACTGACCCCGGCCCGCTTCGCCGCGCTGGCGTGCGAGCTGTGGGGAGAACTCACCGAGGACCGCATCGCGGCCGCGTTCGACGGCGCGCCGTGGATGGACGGCATCCCCGACGTCTGGGCGGAGATCCGGGCCCGCGGCGAACGGTCCGCGGTGATCTCACTGTCGCCGGGCTTCTTTGTGGAACGCCTGCTGACCTGGGGAGTCGACGCGGCCCACGGGTCACGCTGGCCCGAGGTCCCGTTCCTGGACCCGGTGGACCCGGCGGGCATTCTCGACGCCGGAGCGAAGGTGCGGATAGCGGACGAACTCTGCGCGGAGTACGGGCTGGGGCGCGCCGACTGCGTCGCGTACGGGGACTCGATGTCGGACGCGTTGCTGTTCGCCGTGGTACCGGTCTCGGTGGCGGTGAACGCGGACCACCACGTGCGGGACATCGCCGCCCACGCCTATGCCGGACGGGACCTCCGCGAGGCGTACGCATTGGTCGGCGCCCCGCGGTAAAGGCCACGGTCGACGAGCGCCCCGAACGCGCGTCTTGCGGATCGCTGACCGCCCGGTATGGTCAACTCCGTTTTACCCGTGCAGATATGGCCGGGCGCGCGGAAGCGGGCCGAGTTTAGCCTCAACATGGGCCCGCACGCCCGGACTTCCGGTGATTTGAGCGGAGACGGTGCGGAAGGTGGCATGCTGCGCGGACCGGCACAGCGGCCCATGAACGCCCATGAACGGAGTGGGGAATCGCGGCACGAATCCGACGTGGGCGGAAGTGCGAGGACCGACCGAGAGATGTTCGAGGCGAGACGATGAAGGACGCTCCGACCACCACGTCGGCCGATGGCGGCAGCGGCGGCGGCGCCACCGGAGGCGATCGGGGCTGGTTCACCCCGCCGGGGAAGCCGAAGCCCGGCAGCTCTGAGCGCGGGGGCCCTGAGCACGGGGGGCCGAACGAAGCGCGTGAGCCCGGTGCCGCGCGCCGTGGGACCGGCCCCGAGGGGCGGGTGGAGCGTCTACCGCACCACCCGAACCCCTCGTCCCACCACCACCAGCCGCCACCACGGGAACACGAACGCTCGGCCGAACCCCCGCCGCACCGCTCCCCGCACCCGGAACCGGGGGCTTGGCAGCGGGCCGTGCCGACTGCGGGGATCGTGCCACCGGGGCTCGGGGAGCCGCCGGCTCGGGGAAGGCAGGCCGACGGACAGGGCGTACCGCCTTCGCCGGTGGCGTCCGGCGAACCGCACAGCGGTCCGCGGACCGTCCCCGCACCGCCGGCGGTACCACCGGCCGTGCCGGAGCCCCGTTCCGGCGGGCCGGTCGAGCAGCCACCAGGGGGCGCCCCCCGGAGCGCGTGGCGCCCGGCGACGGCGGGGCCATGGCCGGGCCAGGGGGAGGCGCCCGAGTGGCCCGGGGCCCCGGAGCCGCCGGTCCGGCCGCCGACCACGTCCGGGCCAGTACCCCGGGCCCCACAAGACACCCGGACCGCCCGGCCGTCGGCGGCCCCGGAACCACCGGCCGGCGGCCCCCTCTGGTCGCCGCCGACGACGCCGGTCCCGCCCGGGGCGGGGGGCGGGCCAGAGCCCGAGACGATGTCGGACCCGCAGCGGACCCGGGGCGATGAGCCACCGGACACCGCCTCACTGTGGTCACCGATGTCGACGCCGACGCCGATGTCGACGCCGGCGCGGCCCGGGCTCGCACCGGATGTGCCTCAGCCCCTGGGCGGTGAGCCCCCCGCCGACCCCCCGACGTGGTCGCTGGCGCCGGCAGATCCCGGGCGCGAGGCCGCGCCCGATCCCCGGCCGGACGCGGATGCCGGGCCCGGTCCATGGCCCGTCCCGGAGCCACCGGCCGACCCCCCGACGTGGTCACCGGCACCGGCAGATCCCGGGCGCGAGGCCGCGCCCGATCCCCGGCCGGACGCGGATGCCGGGTCCGCTCCATGGCCCGTCCCGGAGGCACCGGCCGGTCCGGCGCCGTGGTCACCGGCACCGCTGATGCCGATGCCGCCACCGCCCCCTCGCGAGCCCGAAGCCCCAGCCGCCTCGCAGCCGGCCACGGGCGTAGAACCTCCGCCGCCGACCACCTCGGAGCCACCGGCGAGCCGGTCGCCCTGGTCCTCGGCACCGCCCCACCCGGGGCCCCCGGTCCCGCCCGGCCTGCCGTCGGGGACGCGCGCCGAGCCTTCGCCGTCACCCCCTCCGTCCCCCACCCCCGAGCCACCGGCCGACCGGTCACTCTGGGCGTCGATACCGGCCGACCCCTGGCCCCCGGCCCCGCCCGGCCCCCCGCCGGTCACGCGCGCCGAAACCCCACCGGCGCCCGCCTTCGAGCCACCAGCCGGCCCGCCCCTGTGGTTGCCGCCGCAGCCGGTCCCCCCGGAGCCGTCGACCGACGCGTCACCCTGGCCACCGGCACCGGCACCGGCACCGGCATCGCCCCCTGCACCGACCCCCACCCCGAGCAGGCCCTCGCAGGAGTCACTCGCTGCTCCCCAATCCCCGGAACCTCACGGAGCTTTCACCTTCCAGCCCGTGCCGCCGCCCACTCCGGCCCCATCACCCCCACCGGCCCCCGCCTCCCCGGCTGCACCGGGAACCAGTCAACTGCCCGCCCCTTCCTCCTCTTCCTCCCCGTCCTCCCCTCCCTCCCCTTCCGCACCGTCCCCGGACACCGTGCTCATCCGCCGCACCCTGTCCGAAGTCGAGCCCGTCGCCGACAAGGTGACCTCGTACTTCTACGCGCTGCTGTTCATCCGCCACCCTGATCTGCGTGCCCTCTTCCCCGCCGCCATGGACGTACAGCGCGACCGACTCTTCACCGCCCTGCTGGCCGCCGCCCGGCACGCGGACGACACCGCCACCCTCACCGCGTACCTGGGCCGGCTGGGCCGTGGGCACCGCAAGTACGGCACGCTCCCCTCCCACTACCCGGCCGTCGGCGAGGCCCTGATCGGGGCGCTCACCCGCTACGCCCCGGGCACCTGGAACGCGGCGACCGAAGCCGCCTGGGTCCGGGTGTACACCGCGATCTCACAGATCATGATCGACGCGGCCGCCGAGGACGAGGCGACCTCCCCCGCCTGGTGGCACGCCGAGGTGGTGAGCCACGAACGCCGGACGCCGGACATCGCCGTCGTCTCCGTACGGCCCGACCAGCCCTACCCCTTCCTCGCCGGGCAGTACACCAGCCTGGAAACCCCCTGGTGGCCGCGCGTCTGGCGGCACTACTCCTTCTCCGCCGCGCCCCGCTCGGACGGGCTGCTCTCCTTCCACGTCAAAGCCGTACCGGCCGGCTGGGTCTCCAACGCGCTCGTCCATCGCGCCCGCCCGGGCGATGTGCTGCGCCTCGGTCCCCCCGCCGGTTCCATGATTGTGGACCACACCACTGACAACGGCCTGTTGTGCCTGGGCGGCGGCACCGGCATCGCCCCCATCAAGGCCCTGGTCGAGGACATCGCCGAGCACGGGCGGCGCCGCCCCGTGGACGTCTTCTACGGCGCCCGGCACGACGGGGACCTCTACGACATCGACACCATGCTGCGGCTCCAGCGGTCGCACCCCTGGCTCTCCGTCCGCCCGGTCGTCTCCGACAGCCCGACCCGCCGCCTCAGCGGGCAACTCCCGCACGTCATCCGGCAGTACGGGCCGTGGCCCGCCTACGACGCCTACCTGTCCGGCCCGCCCGGCATGATCCGCAGCGGCGTGAGCGCCCTGAAAGGCATCGGCATCCCGCCGCACCGCATAAGGCATGACGAGATCGACGAGCTGATGGCACGGACCAGGGGCTGAACGGCCGGACGGGCGGGGCGCGCGTCAGCCGAGGTCGTCAGCGAGCAGGGCCCGCACGCCCTCGATGTTCGCTTCCAAGTACGCGCGCAGGGACGGCGGCACCAGATTCACCGAAGTGACCCCGGCCCGGGTGAACGGAATGCGGACCACGTCGTACGTCCCGCACGGCTCGTCCACTTCGGGGCCGTGGCGGAGCGAAAGATCCATCGACGCGAGGCGGCAGACGAAGAAGTGCTGCACCTTCACGCCGTGGGCCGCGTGGTGGGTGGAGTGCGAGACCGTGTCGACGAAGGCGGGCACGACATCGACGACCTTGGCGCCGAGTTCCTCGTCGACCTCGCGGTGCAGAGCGGCGACGACGGTGGCATCCTCGGGCTCCATGCCCCCGCCGGGCGTGATCCAGTACGGGTCCTCACCGGGCTTGACGCGCTTGATCACGATCATTTCGAGCCCCGGAGCGGGGCTGGGCGCACCGCCCGGCCCGCCGGCCGCGCGGTCAAGGGCTGTGCTGTCGAGGGCCGTACTGTCGTGGGCCGTGCTGTCGAGAAGAATGGCACGGGCGGTGCGCTTGACCACTGGGCGTTCGGTCATAGGGGACATCTGCCGCGTGGAGCACCGGGTGAAACCCCCTGGTGAGGCCCATTCTCACCAGGAGACGGCGCAGCGCAGCAGCCACTCGTGCGCCCGCGCGAGGTGCGGAAGAGCGAGCGTTCCCGTGCGGACGACGAGGAAGTACGTGCGCAGCGGGGGCACGGGCGGGTCCAGGAGGGCCACGACCTCTCCGGTGTCCAGGGCGTCGGCGCACAGGTACCGGGGCAGCACCGCGAGCCCGGCCCCGGCGGTGACGCACGTGAGGACGGCGCGCAGGTCCGGTGTGATGACGCTGCCCGAGGCGATCGGCTTGGTGTCGAAGACGCTGGCCCAGTAGCGGGAGACGAGCGGGAGGCTCTCGTGGACCTCGACGACGGGCAGGTTCTCCAGGGCCTGAGCGCCCTTGTCGCGCAGGACGGCCGCGCCCCCGAGGCGGGCCGCCCAGCGCGGCGCGGCCACGAGCACGTGCTCCTCGTCGCAGAGCGGGGTCGCGGTCAGCAGCCCGCCGCGGGGGCGGGAGGTGGTGATGACGAGGTCGTGATGGCCTGCGGCGAGGTTCTCGAAGAGCTCTTCGGCCGTGCCGTGCGCGGTGCGCACCGCGAGCCCCTTGTTGATCAGGGGCGTCAGGGCGGGCAGGGCGCGCAGGGCCGTGAACTCGGGCGGCCCGGCGAGGTGCAGGGTGCGGTGGGGGTCGGGCCCGTCGAGATCCGCCTCGGTGATCTCCAGGAGGGCGTCGATGTGCGGGGCGATCTTGTGGGCGAGCTCCTGCCCCGTGGTCGTGGGGCTCACCCCGCGCGCCTGGCGGAGGAAGAGCGGCCGCCCCAGCTGTTTCTCCAGCGTCCGTATCTGGCCGGTGACGGCGGGCTGGGACAGCCCGAGGAGGGCCGCGGCCCGGGTGAAGGACCCGGCCCGGTGCACCGTGACAAATGTGCGTAAGAGGGCCAGATCCATGCTGTCTCCCTGGCTCGACGCTGCCCGGTCGTACGCGAACTATAAATAAGTCGATAGGGCTGTGTCGCTAGCGTGATTGGACACTGACGCAGAGTCAACTAGCCTTGGTCGCGCGGCCGGACGTGTTGTCACCGTCCGCCCGCGACGGCTCGAGCCAAGAGGGGGGAGGCTCGAGCCGTCTTCACCTGCCGTGGTGTGTCTGACCTGCGGATGTGCGCCCCGACCACCACCCCGCCGCCGCCGTGCCCCTCCGTCGTCCTCATCGGCCGGTTCACCTCTTGCGCGGTGAGGGCCGCCTGTGCGGTGCGGGTCTTACCGGCTGCTGCCGGGCCGACCGGGAAACGCTGCCCGGCAGGTCGGACCGACGGCCTTTTCCGGGCCGTCGGCCGCCTTATCCTTTCGCCTGATTCAGCGCGGTCAACACGTCGTTGACGAGATCCTCGGTGTCCTCTACACCTACCGAGAAACGAATGAAACCTTCGGGCACCGCATCTCCTCCCCAGCGCCCCCGTCGTTCCGCCGTCGACCGCACTCCACCGAAACTCGTCGCTTCGTCGACAAATCGCAGAGCGGACAAAAAGCGTTCCGCGTGAGCGCGGTCCGGAAGGACGAAAGAAACCACGCAACCGAATCGTCCGCCGCGCATCTGCCGCGCGGCGAGCGCGTGCGCGGGGTCGGTGGGCAGGCCGGGGTGGCGCAGGCCGGTCACCTCGGGGCGGTCGCGCAGCGCCTCGGCCAGGGCGAGGGCGGACCCGGCCTGGCGGTCCACGCGCAGCTGGAGGGTGGCGAGGGAGCGGTGGGCGAGCCAGGACTCCATGGGGCCCGGGATCGCGCCGGTGATCTTGCGCCAGGCCCGGATGCCGGCGGTGAGCTCCGGATCCAGGCAGGTCACATAGCCCAGCAGGACATCGCCGTGACCGGTGAGGGCCTTGGTGCCGCTGGCCACGGAGAAGTCGGCGCCCAGTTCGAGGGGGCGCTGGCCGAGCGGAGTGGCCAGGGTGTTGTCGACGGCGACGAGGGCGCCCCGGCGGTGCGCGGCGTCGGCGAGGCGGCGGATGTCGCACACGTCGAGGCCGGGGTTGGACGGCGTCTCCAGCCACAGCAGCCGCGCGCCCTCCAGCGCCGCGAGCTGGGCGTCCCCGCCCGTGGGCGCGGACCGCACGGTGACGCCGAAGCCTTCGAGGCGCTCACGCAGCGCGGGCAGCAGCTGGTAGCCGTCGCTCGGCAGGACGGCCGTGTCACCGGGGCGCAGCCGGGACAGGAGCACGGCGGAGATCGCGGCCATGCCCGAGGGGAAGACGACGGTGCCGGCCCCGCCTCCGGGGGCCTCCAGCTCGCTGAGGGCCTCTTCCAGGGCGGTCCAGGTGGGGTTGGCCTCGCGGCCGTAGGTGTACGGGCCCGAGACCTCGCCCGGGAGGTGGAAGTGGGCGGCGAAGGCCGGGCCGGGGAGCGTGGGCTCGTTCGGCCGCGGCTCCGGCAGACCTGCCCGTACGACCCGTGTGCCGTCGCCTGTCATGTGCTGATCCCTCCGTCGGTCCTGCCCGTGTTCAGTCGGCGCTGCCGCGGTCCTGTCGCGGTCCTGCCGGTACGAAAACGTTTCTGCCGACCGCCCCGCCCGCGGGCCGGCCGTGGTGCGGTGTGTCCTGTCGTGTCCCCCCGTCCGCGGGCCGTGTGCCGCCTTCCGCGGGCCGCGCCCCGCCGTGCGGCGGGGCCGGCTGCCCCGGCCGCGTCAGTCCTGCTCGTCCGGCAGGATCACATGCATCGCCCACGCCACGACGGAGATGATCACGCCGCCGACCAGGGCCGTCCAGAACCCGTCGACGTGGAAGGCGAGATCGAGGCTGTCCGCGATCCAGGACGTCAGCAGCAGCATCAACGCGTTGATCACCAGCGTGATGAGGCCGAGGGTCAGGATGAAGAGCGGGAGGGACAGCAGCTTCACGAGCGGCTTGACGATGAAGTTGACCACGCCGAAGACGAGGGCGACGCCGAACAGCGTGAGCACCTTGCGCGCGGTGTTCTCGCCGGACAGGGTGATGCCCCTGAGCAGCCAGATCGCAACGGCCAGGGCCGCCGCGTTGGCGATCGTCTTGACTACAAAATTCTTCATGGTGAGATCGTTGCAGACGGGGTCGGCCGACGAAGGATGGGCAAGCGATGAAGGCGTTCCGGCTGGATGACCTGGAGGCCGAGCGGGCCGCCAACGACGGTGCGTACCTGCAGTTCGTGCGGGAGCGGAACATGTCCGTCGGGCTGTACGCGCTGAACGCGGGGGACACCGACCCGCAGACCCCGCACGCCCAGGACGAGGTCTACATGGTGATGAGCGGCCGGGCGTCGATCACCGTGGGCGCGGAGACGACCGAGGTCGCGCGGGGGAGCGTGGTGTACGTCCCGGCCGGTGAGACGCACCGCTTCCACCACGTCAGCGAGGATCTGAGGGTTCTCGTCGTCTTCTCTCCGCCGGAGAGCTGAGCCGCGGGCCCGGCGTCCCGTAGGGGAACGGTCAGGGGAGGACGGGGGGCGTGAGGCCCCCGGCGGCCCGGCTGTCCGTCCTAGCATCGAGAGCGAGAGCGGGGCTCCTGCGGGGCCCCGGAACCACCGAGCGGAAAGCAGGACGACATGGCTGTGCAGGGGATTGTCGAAGGTCTCCCGTGGTGGGTGAAGTGGATCGCCGTGCCGGTCCTCGTCCTCGTGGTGTTCGGCAGTCTGATCATGAGCGTGCTGGGCTGGGTCATCGCCCTGGCCTTCAAGGCGCTGCTGCTGGTGGCGCTCATCGGCGGTCTGATCTTCGTCGTCAAGAAGTTCACGTCCTCGTCGTCGAAGGGCGACTGGTAGCCGCACGGGCCTCACGGCCCGCTCTGTCCCGCTTCGTACCGATTCGTCAGCTCCAACCCGTGTGCGGCGGACAGGAGTACGTCACCGCGCCCACCGTCGGCATAACCTTTCCGACCGTCGCCCAAGGTCGGTGTTGACGGTTATTGGCGATTTCTCTGCCTTGAATCCCGTGGAACGACTCCATGCAGTAGTCGAGTCGCTACGCTCCAGAGTCATAGAGCTCGTAAGCTCACTCTCGATCTCTATCGGTATCTGAAAAGTCACTCCTTGTGATCTCGGGATGCTGTCGAACGATGGCGTTTAAAGGCATAAGGAGCCAATCCCGGCCAAAACGACGAATCGGGGCATTGGGCGATGCGTGAAACGGTTCAGGCAGAAGTGATCATGACCTTCCTCGTATCCGAGGAGCTGTCCTTCCGGATTCCGGTGGGGCTGGACTACGACAGCAGTGATCCCTACGCGGTGAAGTTCACCTTTCACCTCCCGGGGGACGCGCCCGTGACCTGGGCGTTCGCCCGTGAGTTGCTCCTCGACGGGCTCAGCCAGCCGTCCGGCGAGGGCGATGTGCATATTGCCCCCGCCTCGACCGAGCACCTCTCGGACGTCTTCATCCGTCTGCAAGTGGGCCCCGAGGGCGCACTCTTCCGGGCCGGCGCGGCACCCCTGGTGGCGTTCCTCGACCGGACCGACCGCATCGCTCCCCTCGGCGAGGAGCGCACGGTCGCGGACTTCGACTACGACCTCGCCGCCGAGCTCGACAACATCCTCGCCGGCAACACCGAGGGGCAGAACGCCGGTTAGCGGCCCGCTATGCCTTCGCCGGCCCGCCGGACACCGTCGGTCTCCTGCATCGGCACCCGCTCGACACGCGGGGCCGCACCCCCGGGTGCGGACGCCGGTGCCCCGGACGCCGCCGGGCCCCCGCCGCCGCCTCCGCCCGGGACACCCGCGCCCGGGCCCTCTGTCATGCCCTCCGGGCCCGCCGCGCTCCCGGCGACGAGGAGCCGCCGCGCCGGGCCCCGGCCCGTACCGCCCCTCGCCGGGGCCTTCGCGAACAGCGCGGAGCCCCCGTCCGCGCCGTTGAGCACCACCGTGCGGTCGGCGTTCCCGGACGCCTCCGCCCCGGCCCGTACGATCTCCGGCCGCTTTTCGGCCAGTTGTCGGGCGACGACCGGCTCCCGGCGCTCCGTCCGGGCAACCGCCCGGACCTGGATAGCCGCGGATCCCGCCGGACCCTGAACCGTAGCCGCCGCGGCCCCCGCCGGCCCTCGTGCCCGGGCGGCCGCGGCCTCGGCGTCACCGGTCGCCCGGGCCGCCGCGCCGGCCGCGCCCCGGGCCTCCGTGACCACCGCCTCCGTGACCACCGCCTCCGTGACCACCGCCTCCGCGGCGGCCGCCGCACTCACCCGCGCCGCCCCGACCACTGTCGACATGTCCCCACCCCCGTGAGCCGTGCCCCCGTCACTTCGCGCGGCGCCGCCTGCCGCCCCGGGAAGCCTTCGAAGCCCTGCCCCTGGCACCCGGCTTCGTACCCGCAGTGTGCCGGTCGGCACTGACAACGAGCGCCGCCAGCGCGGTCGTCACCGGCACCGAGGCCACCAGACCGATGCTGCCGACGAGCGTCCGGACGATCTCCTCCGAGACGATCTCGCTGGTCGCGACCGTCCCCACCCCGCTGTCCGCGATGGAGAACAGCAGCAACAGCGGCAGCGACGCACCCGCGTACGCCAGCACGAGCGTATTGACCACCGAGGCGATGTGGTCCCGCCCGATGCGCATCGCCGCCCCGTAGAGCTTGCGCCAACCGGCGCCGGGGTCGGCCTCCTTCAGCTCCCAGACCGCGGACGTCTGCGTGACCGTCACGTCGTCCAGGACGCCGAGCGAGCCGATGATGATGCCGGCGAGCAGCAGCCCGCGGATCTCGATCTGCGGGTAGAGGCCGTGGACCAGCCCCGTCTGGTCGTCGGTGTCGCCCGTCAGGTGCGCCCAGCCGGTGAAGAGGGCGCCCAGGAGGCCGATGAGCAGCAGCGAGGTGAGCGTGCCGACCACCGCCACGGAGGTGCGGGCGGAGAGTCCGTGGCACATGTAAAGCGCGATCAGCATGATGGCGCTGCCGCCGATGACGGCCACCACCAGCGGGTCGGACCCCTGGAGGATCGCCGGCAGGATGAACAGCGTCAGCACACCGAAGCTGATGACCAGGGCGATCAGCGCGAAGACGCCGCGCAGCCGGCCCACCGCCACGACGGCGAGGGCGAACAGCCCGGCGAGCAGCGCTATGGGCAGCGTCCGGTCCACGTCCGTGACCGAGTACTGGAGTTTCTCGGGCGCCTTGGGGGCGTACGCGAGGATGACCTTCTGGCCGACGGAGTAGTGCCGTGAGGCCGTCGGCTGGACGAGCTCGGTGAACGTGCGGCCCTTGTGAGGGCCGGAGGTGACCTCGATCTCCGATTTCTCGCAGGGCCCTCGGGGCGGTGGAGGCGGCCCGCCCTCCCCGCCCGGCTGCTGCCGCACCGGCTGCTGCGGCGCGGCGCCGGCCTTGGTGCAGTCCATCTCTTCAATCTTGACTACCCGCCCGGACTCGGTCTGCCGGTCGAGGCCGAGACCGGAGTGCGGGTGGTCCGGCGCGCCGCCGGGCCACAGCACGGCGAGTCCGGTGAGCACCGCGGCGGCGAACGGGATGAGGACCGCCGCGATCACCTTGCGGAGGTGGGCGGAGACCGGTTTGGCCGGTCCGTGGCTGTGCGCGTGCGCATGTCCGTGGCTGTGCGACGAGCTGGGCGGGTGTGCAGGGGTGGGCTCGTGGGGGGAGCGGTTCTCGGGGGTCACGCCCCGATCATCGCAAGCCCCCCTGGCCCTCCGGGCCGGGGAAGCGCTAGCGTGGTGGCACCTTTGCAATCGCGGGAGCTCGGAGCACCGGGCTGAGAGGGCGCTGACCTCCGTAGTGCGTGTACGCACGTGTACGGAAAATCGCTGCGTCGACCGCCGAACCTGTTACCGGGTAATGCCGGCGTAGGGAGTTCTGGTCTCATGACCTCGCAGGATGCACGCACGTCCGAAAACGGCCGGATCGGCTGGCACAAGGACTACGTGACCGGCTCGCGACCGGACCTCAGGGTTCCGGTGCGGCGGGTGCATCTCACCAACGGGCAGGACGTACGGCTGTACGACACCTCCGGCCCGTACACCGACCCGGCCGTCGAGACGGACGTCCGGCGCGGCCTCCCGCCGCTGCGGGAGAACTGGATCATCGGCCGCGGTGACACCGAGGAGTACGCGGGGCGCCCGATGCGCCCCGAGGACGACGGCCTCAAGCACACGTCGCCGCGCGGGGGGCTGAAGAACCTCGACGCGGTCTTCCCCGGGCGTCCGCGCCAGCCCCGCCGGGGCCGGGCCGGCACCGCGGTGACCCAGCTCGCGTACGCCCGCCGGGGTGAGGTCACCCCGGAGATGGAGTACGTGGCCCTCCGGGAAAACGTTTCGCCCGAGACCGTCCGCGAGGAGATCGCGGCCGGCCGGGCCGTGCTCCCGGCCAATGTGAACCACCCGGAGATCGAGCCGATGATCATCGGCAAGAAGTTCCTGGTGAAGGTGAACGCCAACATCGGCAACTCCGCCGTCACCTCCTCGATCGAGGAGGAGGTGGAGAAGATGACCTGGGCGACCCGCTGGGGCGCCGACACGGTCATGGACCTCTCCACCGGCCGCAACATCCACACCACCCGTGAGTGGGTGCTGCGCAACTCCCCCGTGCCGATCGGCACCGTGCCGCTCTACCAGGCGCTGGAGAAGGTCGACGGCAAGGCCGAGGAGCTCACCTGGGAGATCTACAAGGACACGGTCATCGAGCAGGCCGAGCAGGGCGTGGACTACATGACCGTCCACGCGGGCGTGCTGCTGCGCTACGTCCCGCTCACGGCCCGCCGCAAGACCGGCATCGTCTCGCGCGGCGGCTCGATCATGGCGGCCTGGTGCCTGGCGCACCACAAGGAGTCGTTCCTCTACGAAAACTTCGAGGAACTCTGCGACATCCTCGCCGCGTACGACGTGACGTACTCCCTCGGCGACGGGCTGCGCCCCGGCTCCATCGCGGACGCCAACGACGAGGCGCAGTTCGCGGAGCTGAAGACGCTCGGCGAGCTGAACACGATCGCCAAGCGGCACCACGTCCAGACGATGATCGAGGGCCCCGGGCACGTCCCGATGCACAAGATCAAGGAGAACATCGACCTCCAGCAGGAGATCTGCGAGGAGGCGCCGTTCTACACACTCGGCCCGCTGACGACCGATGTGGCGCCCGCGTACGACCACATCACCTCCGGGATCGGCGCGGCGATGATCGCCTGGTGGGGCACGGCGATGCTCTGCTACGTCACGCCCAAGGAGCACCTGGGCCTGCCGGACCGCGACGACGTCAAGACCGGCGTGATCACCTACAAGATCGCGGCCCACGCGGCGGACCTGGCCAAGGGCCACCCGGGCGCGCAGGAGTGGGACGACGCGCTGTCGGACGCGCGCTTCGAGTTCCGCTGGGAGGACCAGTTCAACCTGGCCCTCGACCCGGACACCGCCCGCGCCTTCCACGACGAGACGCTGCCGGCGGAACCGGCGAAGACCGCGCACTTCTGTTCCATGTGCGGGCCGAAGTTCTGCTCCATGAAGATCTCTCAGGACATCCGGCGCGAGCACGGCGGCGATCTCGCCGTGGACCCCGCGGCGGGCATGGCGGAGAAGTCCAAGGAGTTCGCGGCGGCGGGCAACCGCGTCTACCTGCCGATCGCCGACTGACGGCCCGCTGAGCGGGCCCCCGCGGTGGCGTGAAGGGAGGCCCCGGCAACAGCCGGGGCCTCCCTTCACGGGCGCTCAGCGGGCGTCTCACCCGGCCGCGGGGCCTGTCGCCCGGCCGGTCACTTCGGCCGGCGGTTGGGGCTGTTGTGGTCCGGGCCCCCGTAGTCGGGACTGGTGAAGTCGGGACTGGTGTAGCTGGGTCGGGGGCTGGGGGAGGACTCACTGTCGGGGCTGGTGAAGCCCGGACGGGAATAACCCAGCTGCGGGGTGCGGCTGGGACCGCCGGGAAGTCTGGGGACGAAGGGCTTCGGCGAGGCGGCGGGGGAGCCCGGGGGACCGCCGAGCGCCTCGCGGAGGAAGGGCAGTATCCCGCGGTGGATGAGCGCCTGCCGCCAGGCTTCCCTGGCCCGGTCGACCTCTTCCGTCAGGCCGACCCCGCGCGCGTCACTGCCCGCGCCGACGCCGTTGCGCAGGGCCGTGAGGACCATGGCGACCATGGCGACGAACGCTCCCGCGGCCGTGAGACCGGCGAACCACCACCCCGTGGTGATCATGGGGTCCGCGACGGTCGCGTCCGTTCCGATCGTGTGCAGCACATAGCCGATCACCAGGAAGAGCAGGGCGGCGATACCGGCGAGGACCGGGGCCAGGACGGCGATCACGGCACCGGCGCCCGCGCCGGCGGTCCCTATGGTCGCGTCATCCGGGGCGGCCGGGGCCGCGACGCCTTCGGGGGCGCTCTCCTCGCCGTGCGCGCCGCCGGCGCTCACGGGCTGGCGGCGCTTTCGGGAAGAGAGCGCGCGCAGGGCTTCGCGCGCCTTTATGTAGTTCTGGTATTCGACAGTCGCACATGCCGAGATGGCGGACATGGCGTCGAGAGCCATGGCGCGCAACTGTTCCGCATTGAGCCGCTGTCCTATCGCGGCGGCCAGTTCCGGGTCATGGTCGGCGGTACGCAACGCCTGGTCGACAACACGCTCGAATTCCGGGCGGTCCTCGGCCAGCAGGTGCGGAACGCTGTTCATGTGCATCCCCCGATGCTCCGTAGGGCCTTCTTGCCGGCTTACACCGGGCAGTGGGCGGAAACGGAGGAGAGCCTGCTACGGATAAGCCGATGGTAGAGCCGTTCCGGCACGGGGTGACAGTGTGTTTCCCGAATTACCCCGCTGCGGTGGAACTCCCTACCTGCCCTGACGCCCGCCTGCTGAACCCTCAGCCGCTCAGCGGAAGTTGCACGACCAGCAGTTTTCCGGCCATCGTCACGCCGCCGTCCATCGCCAGGGCCAGCCCGTCCGCGTAGAGATGAGGGCCGTCGACCACCGGCGTGCCGCCGCCCTCGCCGTCCTCGTCCTCGGCGCCGACTTCACCCAGAAGATACGGAATCGGACTGTGCCCGTGGACGATCCGGCCGCCGCCGTAGGTGTCGAGCAGCTCCCGCACGGCCATCGGGCCGGCCTCGTCCCGGAACGCGAACCGCTTGGTGAACTTGCGGAAGAGGTCCCAGCACTCGTCGGGGTCGTTGCGCTGGAGGGCCTCGGTGATCGCGTCGTTGACGGCCTCGATGGAATCGCCGAACTCGAGGTAGGCGGTGGTGTCGGAGTGCACGAGCAGGTGCCCGTCCTCCTGGGCCATGGCGTCCAGCCGCGACATCCACTGCAGGTGGTGGTCCTCCAGGCGCTCCATGTCGGCGCGCTGGCCGCCGTTGAGCAGCCAGGCCGCCTGGAAGGAGGCGGTACCGGCGCCGGAGTTGACCGGGGTGTCGGCGAACCGCTTGGCGCCGATGAGCAGCAGCTCGTGATTGCCCATCAGGGCCTTGCAGTAGCCGCCCGCGGCCGCGGCCTCGGCGGACAGCCGCATCACGAGATCGATCACACCGACGCCGTCGGGGCCGCGGTCGGTGAAGTCGCCGAGGAACCACAGACGGGTGTTGCCGGCGCACCAGCTGGCGTTCTCGTCGATGAGGCCCTGGGCGAAGAGCGCCTCGCACAGCTCGTCGAGGTAGCCGTGGACGTCGCCCACGACGTAGAGCGGCCCGGGGCCGGTCTGCGCGGTGGGCGCGTGCGGCTCGGGGAGCGGCGTGAGGGCGACGGTCGGGACGTCCTCGGGGGCGCCGCGGCCGATCACCGGGAGGTCACGCTCGGTCGGGGTGTAGCCGTCCGGAGCGTCCATGGGCGGCTGCACCGGTGGCGCCGACTGGGCGTACGGAGGCAGCGGAGGAGGCGCGGCGTACCCGGGGAAGGGCGGGATCGCCGCCGTGGTCCGTGCCGCGGGTCCTTGACCGGCCCCCTGAGTCATCGACCCCTCCACCATCGCGCCGCCGTGCACCTTGTGGACCTTGCCTGGTCGACGGCGGTCCGTGGTGTCGTGCGCCCATCATAGGAATGACCGTCGCGCCTTGTGACGCACCAGGGGCCGCCAATCGGAGCGGGAGGGTGCATACGCCGGTCATTTCTCCCCAATTGAGTCATTCGCCCGGGCGACTCCGCGCCCCCTGCGCCCGGTATGAGATTCGGTACGGGCCCGGGAAAGGTGCGGCGGCGGGAAACGGCGGGTTGACCGGGCGGGCCCGGCCGCCGCCTCCCGGTCCGGTTCCGCGCCCGGTTCTCAGTCCGGGGCGGGCCCCCGCGGCGGGCTGACCGTGGTGCGGGGCCGGCGGCGCTGCGAGGACGTCCGGACGATCAGCTCCGTCGGTATGACCTGCTCGACCGGCCGCCCGGTGTCGAGCCCCTCGATGGCGTCGATGAGGAGCTGGACGACCGCGGTGCCGATCCGCCGCGGCTTCAGGGAGAGCGTGGTCACCGGCGGCTCGGTCGTGGCGTAGACCGTGGACTCGCTGCAGCAGACGAGCAGCAGGTCGTCCGGGACGCGCATGCCGTAGCGGCGGGCCGCGGCCAGCAGGTCCGTGCCGTTGGGGTCGAAGAGGCCGTAGACGGCGTCGGGACGGTCCGGGCGGGCCAGCAGCCGGTCGGCGGCCACGGCGCCCGCACAGGGGTCGTGGGCGGGGTACTCCTCGTAGACCGGATCCTGGCCCACGCGCTCGCACCAGTGCAGGTAGGCGGTGGTGGAGAGCCGGGTGTAGGTGTCCGTGGTGGTGCCGGTGAGCAGACCGATCCGGCGGGCGCCGGCCGCCGCGAGGTGGTCGAGGATGCCCAGGACGGCGGCCTCGTGGTCGTTGTCGACCCAGGCGGTGACGGGGAGGCTGCCCGCGGGCCGGCCGTCGGAGACCACGGGGATGCCCTGGCGGACCAGGTCGGAGACCACGGGGTCGTGGTCGGAGGGGTCCACGACGACGGTGCCGTCGAGGGCGACGTTGGACCACACGTCGTGGCGTGAGGTGGCGGGCAGGATGACCAGGGCGTACCCGCGGGCCAGCGCGGCCGAGGTGGCGGCTCTGGCCATCTCGGCGAAGTAGGCGAACTCGGTGAAGGTGAAAGGTTCATCCCCGTAGGTCGTCACCGTCAGGCCGATGAGGCCGGACTTGCCGGTACGGAGCGTGCGGGCCGCGGCCGACGGGCGGTAGCCCAGCCGGTCGGCGACCTCGCGGACATGGCGGCGGGTCGCGTCCGGTAGCCGGCCCTTGCCGTTGAGCGCGTCGGAGACGGTCGTGATCGACACCCCGGCGGCGGCGGCCACGTCCCGGATCCCCGCCCGTTCGTGCCGGCTGCCCCTGCGGGATGGATCCGCCCGGCTCACCTGGTGCTTCCCTGCTGCTGTCATGGCGAGCCGATAGTAGGGCTCGGGTGGTCCGTTGGCAGGGCGGCGTATTTGACTGTTGACAGGCACGTTTCTGCATGTGCTCTCCCGAGCAATGACCATGGAAACGGAGGGAGTTGGTGCTATTCACGGTGAACCCTTGGCCTCTGGCATATCCAGGTCTCGTGAATGGTCCAGGTCTCGAAGAGGTCTCAACTCACCTTCATGGGTGATGCGCGCCACGGCGCTCGCCACCGGCGCGCGCCATAAAAAGGAGCGCTCCCCCTGCTCTGGACGCCACCCCGGTGAATCCTCTTAAGGTGTGCAGTATTCATGTCCGCTATTCGTGTGCGGTGTGTCCGTGCGGTCGCGAGCGCACGGGATGTCGAGGAGGACCTGCGGTGACCGAGAAGACCCCGAAGCTGCGCCCCGCCCTGGAAGGGGTGCCGACCTACAAGCCGGGCAAGCCCGCCGCCACCGGTGGGCCGGTCGCGTACAAGCTGTCCTCGAACGAGAACCCCTACCCGCCGCTGCCCGGGGTGCTGGAGAAGGCCGTCGAGGCGGCCGGCTCCCTCAACCGCTACCCGGACCTGGCCTCCGCGGCCCTGCTGGCCGAGCTGGCGGACCGCTTCTCCGTCCCGCTCTCCCACCTCGCCACCGGCACCGGCTCGGTGGGCGTCGCCCAGCAGCTCGTCCAGGCCACCTCAGGCCCCGGCGACGAGGTGATCTACGCCTGGCGGTCCTTCGAGGCGTACCCGATCATCACCCAGGTCTCCGGTGCCACGCCCGTGCAGGTCCCGCTGACCGGCGACGACGTCCACGACCTGGAGGCGATGCTCGCCGCGATCACCGAGCGGACCCGGCTGATCTTCGTCTGCAACCCCAACAACCCCACGGGCACCGTGGTGCACCGGGCGGAGCTGGAATCCTTCCTGGACCGGGTGCCCGCGGACGTGCTGGTGGTGCTGGACGAGGCGTACATCGAGTTCGTCCGGGACGCGGACGTGCCCGACGGGCTCGACCTGTACCGCGACCGTCCGAACGTCTGTGTGCTGCGGACCTTCTCCAAGGCGTACGGGCTGGCGGGGCTGCGCATCGGCTTCGCCGTCGCCCACGAGCCGGTGGCGGCCGCGCTGCGCAAGACCGCCGTGCCGTTCGGCGTGAGCCACATCGCGCAGGAGGCGGCCGTGGCCTCGCTCCGCAGCGAGGACGCGCTGCGGGAGCGGGTGGACGCGCTGGTGGCCGAGCGGGCGCGGGTGGCCCAGGGGCTGGCCGGGCAGGGCTGGACGGTCCCGGGCTCCCAGGCCAACTTCGTCTGGCTGCGGCTGGGGGAGCGGACGCTCGACTTCGCGGGCGTGTGCGAGCGGGCCGGGGTGATCGTCCGGCCGTTCCCGGGCGAGGGCGTGCGGGTGACGATCGGCGAGCGGGAGGCGAACGACCTCTTCCTGGAGGCCGCGGAGACGTTCCGCAAGGAGCTCTGAGCCCGCGCCCGCCCGGCCGCTGAACGCCGCGCGCCCCTTGAAGGGGGTGCGCGGCGTTCAGCGTGTCCGGGCCCGCCCCCGCCGGACGGCCCCCGCGCTAGGGCCGAAAGGGGTACCCGCTGAGAAGTCCGAAAATCGGGTGCGCCATAATGCTTGTGAATGTGAACGCGTTCACAAGCTCTGCCTTTATGCCCTGCTTTAACTGGGTCATACAGGTGCATAACCGTCGGCGGCCCGTGTCGCCGGTGACGCGAGAGGCAAGGAGAGACCGAGTGAATCTGGCTTTGGCTCCTGAGACGCTGGCCCGCTGGCAGTTCGGCATCACGACCGTCTACCACTATCTCTTCGTCCCGCTCACGATCAGCCTGGCGGCGGTCACCGCCGGGCTGGAGACGGCCTGGGTCCGCACCGGCAAGGACAAGTACTTCCACGCCACGAAGTTCTGGGGAAAGCTCTTCCTGATCAACATCGCGATGGGGGTGGTCACCGGCATCGTGCAGGAGTTCCAGTTCGGGATGAACTGGTCGGACTACTCCAGGTTCGTCGGCGATGTGTTCGGGGCGCCGCTCGCGATGGAGGCCCTGCTGGCCTTCTTCTTCGAGTCCACCTTCATCGGGCTGTGGATCTTCGGCTGGGACAAGCTCCCCAAGAAGATCCACTGCGCCTGCATATGGATCGTCTCGCTCGGCACCGTGCTCTCCTCGTACTTCATCCTGGCGGCGAACTCCTGGATGCAGCACCCCGTGGGCTACGCCATCGACCAGGCGACGGGGAAGGCCCGGCTCACGGACATCTGGGCGGTCCTGACCCAGAACACCACGCTCGTCGTCGTTTTCCACACCCTCACCGCGGCCTTCCTCACCGGTGGCGCCTTCATCGTCGGCATCGCCTCCTTCCACCTGTGGCGCGCCAAGCGCAAGCAGCTGCGGGGCGAGGAGCTGGGGGAGAAGCAGCGGACGCAGATCGGCGCGATGCGGGCATCGCTGCGCGTCGGGCTGGTCGTCGCCGTCATCGCCGGGCTCGGCACCGCCATCAGCGGCGACAGCCTCGGCAAGGTGATGTTCGAGCAGCAGCCGATGAAGATGGCCGCGGCCGAGGCCCTGTGGGAGACCAAGGCGCCGGCGCCGTTCTCGGTCTTCGCGGTCGGCGATGTCTCCAAGGGCCACAACAGCGTCGAGATAGAGATCCCCGGCCTGCTCTCCTTCCTCTCCCACAGCAACTTCACCGACGCCGTGCCCGGCATCAACGACATCGCCGCCCAGGAGGCGGAACGGTACGGCGGCAAGCCCGAGGACTACATCCCCAGCATCTTCATGACCTTCTGGGGCTTCCGGCTGATGATCGGCTTCGGGATGACCTCGTTCGTGGCCGCGGCCATCGGGCTGTGGACCACCCGGAAGAAGTTCTGGCTCGCCCCCGAGTTCCGGACGGGCGAGCACGAGGTGCCGCGGCTGATGCTGACCCGGACCCGTGAGATGAACGGTTTCTTCACCGCCTGGTCCTGGCGCATCGGCATCCTGACCATGGGCTTCCCGCTGATCGCCAACTCTTTCGGCTGGATCTTCACCGAGATGGGCCGCCAGCCCTGGGCCGTCTACGGGCTGCTCAAGACCGGCAGCGCGGTCTCGCCCGGGGTCAGCCAGGGCGAGGTCATCACCTCCATGGCCGTCTTCACCCTGCTGTACGGGGTGCTCGCGGTCGTCGAGGTCAAGCTCCTCGTGAAGTACGCCAAGGCGGGGCCGGACACGGACGAGAAGCCGCCCGCGAAGGACCCCAGGCTGCGGCTCCCCTCCGGCGGCGCCGGGGACGGGCGGCCCGAGGACGCCGACAAGCCGATGACCTTCGCGTACTGACGCGGCGGAACGGAGACAACGAACCATGCACCTCCACGACTTCTGGTTCCTGCTGATCGCCGTCCTGTGGACCGGCTACTTCTTCCTCGAAGGCTTCGACTTCGGCATCGGCGTCCTGACCAAGGGCCTCGCCAAGGACCGCACCGAGCGCCGGGTGCTGATCAATACGATCGGCCCGGTCTGGGACGGCAACGAGGTCTGGCTGATCACCGCGGCCGGAGCGACCTTCGCCGCCTTCCCCGACTGGTACGCCACCCTCTTCAGCGGCTTCTACCTCCCCTTCCTCGCCGTTCTGGTCTGCCTGATCATCCGCGGCGTCGCCTTCGAGTACCGCCACAAGCGGTCCGGGGAGCGCTGGCAGCGCAACTGGGAGCACGCGATCTTCTGGTGCTCGCTGCTGCCCGCCTTCCTGTGGGGCCTCACGTTCGCCAACATGGTGCGCGGGGTGCCCATCGGGCCGGACAAGAACTTCAGCGGCGCGCTCGTCGACCTGCTGAACCCGTACGCCCTCCTCGGCGGGCTCCTCACGCTCGTGCTCTTCACCTTCCACGGGGCCGTGTTCGCCGCACTGAAGACCACCGGCGGGATCCGGCACCGCGCCCGTTCCTACGCCACCGTGCTCGGCATGACCTCCGGTGTCCTGCTGGTGGCCTTCCTGGGCTGGACCCAGATCGAGTCCGGCAACGGCCGCAGCCTCGCCGCCCTGGTCACGGCCGTGGTGGCGCTGGCACTGGCCCTGGTGCTGAACCACTTCGGCCGCGAGGGCTGGGCCTTCGCGCTCTCCGGGGTGACGATCGCGGCCGTCTTCGCCCTGGTCTTCCTCGCGCTCTTCCCCGAGGTCATGCCCTCCTCGACCAACCCGGCCTGGAGCCTGACCGTCGCCGACGCGGCCTCCAGCCCGTACACGTTGAAGATCATGACGTGGGTCGCGGTCCCCATGACCCCGCTGATCATCGGCTACCAGGCGTGGACCTACTGGGTGTTCCGCAAGCGGATCGGCACCCAGCACATCCCGGCCCCCGCCGCCCACTGAGGACGGAAACCCCATGCAGCCCGTCGACCCCCGCCTGCTCAGGTACGCCTCCGCGACCCGCTTCTTCCTGGTCGCCTCCGTCGTGCTCGGGCTGGCGGGGGCCGGCCTGGTCATCGCCCAGGCGATGCTGATCGCCGACATCGTCGCCGGGGCCTTCCAGGACGGCCGCACCACCGGGGACCTGGGGACGCGGCTGGCCCTGCTCGCGGCCGTCGCCGTGGGCCGGGCCGCCGTCTCCTGGCTCACCGAACTCGCCGCCCACCGGGCGAGCGCGGCCGTGAAGTCCGAGCTGCGGCTGCGGCTCCTGGAACGGGCCACCCGCCTCGGCCCCGCGTGGCTCGACTCGCAGAAGACCGGCGAACTGACCAACCTCGCCACGCGCGGGATCGACGCGCTCGACGACTACTTCGCCCGCTACCTGCCCCAGCTGGGCCTCGCCGCCGTCGTTCCCGTCGCCGTCCTGGCCCGTATCGTCTTCGCGGACTGGGTCTCCGCGCTCGTCATCGTCCTCACGCTGCCGCTCATCCCCCTCTTCATGATCCTCATCGGCTGGGCCACCCAGTCGCGCATGGACAAGCAGTGGCGGCTGCTCGCCCGGCTCTCCGGGCACTTCCTCGACGTCGTCGCCGGACTGCCCACGCTCAAGGTCTTCGGGCGGGCCAAGGCGCAGGCCGAGTCGATCCGCGCGATCACCTCCGACTACCGGCGGGCCACGCTGCGGACGCTGCGCATCGCCTTCCTCTCCTCCTTCGCCCTCGAACTGCTCGCCACCCTGTCCGTGGCGCTCGTCGCCGTCGGCATCGGCATGCGGCTCGTCCACGGCGAACTCGATCTGGCCACCGGCCTGATGGTGCTCGTCCTCGCACCGGAGGCGTATCTGCCGCTGCGGCAGGTGGGCGCGCAGTTCCACGCGGCCGCCGAGGGGCTGTCGGCGGCCGACGAGGTCTTCGCCGTACTGGAGACCGAGCCGGCGCCGGCCGGGACCGCGCCGGCCCCCGACGCCCGCCGCGCGACCCTCACCGTGGACCGGCTGGTGGTGCGGCACGAGGGGCGGACCGAACCCTCTCTGCCCGAGACCTCGTTCGAGGTGCGGCCCGGGGAGACGGTCGCGCTCGTGGGCCCGAGCGGGGCCGGGAAGTCCACCCTGCTGAACGTGCTGCTCGGCTTCGCCCGCCCGGCGGGCGGACGGGTGCTCGTAGGCGGTACGGATCTGTCATCGCTCTCCCCCGAAAGCTGGCGGGCCCAGGTGGCCTGGGTGCCGCAACGACCCCGTCTCTTCGCCGGGACGGTCGCCGAGAACGTGCGACTGGCCCGGCCGGACGCCTCGGACGCGCAGGTGCGGGAAGCACTGCGGGCGGCCGGTGCGCTCGACTTCGTCTCCATGCTGCACCACGGCACTGACACCCGCCTCGGCGACGACGGCGCCGGCCTGTCCGCGGGGCAGCGCCAACGGGTCGCGCTGGCCCGGGCGTTCCTCGCGGACCGCCCCGTCCTGCTGCTCGACGAGCCGACCGCGAGCCTGGACGGCGAGACGGAGGAGGCCGTGGTGGCGGCGGTCCGGCGGCTGGCCGAGGGCCGCACGGTCCTCTTGGTCGTCCACCGGCCGGCGCTGCTGGCGGTGGCGGACCGGGTGGTGACTCTCGCCGGGCCCGCGGACCTTCCGGAAGGGCTGCTTCCGGAAGGGCTGCTTCGGGAAGGACTGCCTTCGGAAGGGCTGCTTCCGGAGGTGCCCGGGCAGCAGGGCGGCGCCGGTGACCGCGCAGACCAGCACGACCGGGACGACCGCACCGACCGCGCCGACCAGGCCGAGGCCCCGGCGGTCCCGGCCGCTGGAACCGCGCACCGTACTACTGGCACGCGGTCCGCTGAGGCGACGCCCGGTCGGCCGGACGTTTTCGCATCGCGCGCGGTCCGGAAGGCGACCCCGGCCGCCCCCGCCCCCCGTGTGCTCGCCCGTGTCCGTGCCGCCGGGCGCGAGCGGTGGGGGCGGTTCGGGCTGGCGCTGCTGCTCGGGAGTCTCGCGCTCGGCAGCGCCGTGGGGCTGATGGCCGTCTCCGGCTGGCTGATCTCGCGGGCCTCGCAACAGCCTCCCGTGCTTTATTTGATGGTCGCCGTCACGGCGACCCGCGCGTTCGGGATCGGCCGCGCCGTCTTCCGTTACGCCGAGCGTCTCGTCTCCCACGATGCCGCCCTGCGGACCCTCGCCGGGCTGCGGGTCGCGGTGTACCGGCGCCTGGAGCGCCTGGCGCCCGCCGGGCTGCGGGACACCCGCCGCGGTGACCTGCTCTCGCGCCTCGTCGCGGACGTCGACGCCCTTCAGGACTACTTCCTGCGCTGGCTGCTGCCCGTCGGCTCGGCGGTGGCCGTCGGGGCCGTCTCGGTGGGCTTCACCGCCTGGCTGCTGCCGGAGGCCGGCCTGGTGCTGGCGCTCGGGCTGCTGACGGCCGGCGCGGGGGTGTCCGCGCTGTCCGGGGCGGTCGCCCGCAGGGCGGAACGGCAGTCGGCCGCCGCGCGGGGCGAGTTGACCGCCCAGGTGGTCGACGTGCTGGCCGGGACAGCCGAGTTGACCGCCGCGGGTGTGCTCTCCTTCCGGCTGGCCAGGCTGCGCCGCGCGGACGCTGTGCTCACCTCTCTCGCCCGCCGCGCGTCGGCCGCCACGGCGCTCGGCTCCGGCCTGTCGGCTCTCGCCTGCGGTCTGACGGTGGCGGGGGCGGCCTGGACGGGTGTGGCGGCCGTGCAGGACGGGCGGCTGGCCGGGGTGTGGCTGGCCGTGGTCGTGCTGACGCCGCTGGCCGCCTTCGAGGCGGTGAACGGGCTGCCGCTCGCGGTGCAGTACCGCCAGCGCGTGCGGCGCTCGGCGGAGCGGGTGTACGAGGTGCTGGACGCGCCCGTGCCCGTACGGGAAGGGACGGCCGAGGCGCCGGCCTCGCCGTTCCCGCTGCGTCTGGAGGGGGTGACGGCGCGCTATCCGGGACAGTCCGCGCCGGCCCTGGAGGGCTTCGGGCTGGAGCTGGTGGCGGGGCGCCGGGTGGCCGTCGTGGGCCGCTCCGGGGCGGGCAAGACGACGCTGGCGCAGGTGCTGCTGCGCTTCCTGGACGCCGAGTCCGGCACGTACAGCCTGGCGGGCGAGGACACGGCCCCGATGGCGGGGGACGCGGTGCGGCGGCTGGTGGGGCTGTGCGCGCAGGACGCGCACCTCTTCGACAGCTCCGTGCGCGAGAACCTGCGGCTCGCGCGGCCGGACGCGGACGACGCCGCGCTGCGGGCCGCACTGCGTTCCGCGCGGCTGCTGGAGTGGGTGGACGGGCTGCCCGAGGGGCTCGACACGCTCGTCGGGGAGCACGGGGCGCGGATGTCGGGCGGTCAGCGACAGCGGCTCGCGCTGGCCCGGGCGCTGCTCGCGGACTTCCCCGTCCTGGTGCTGGACGAGCCCGCCGAGCACCTCGACCTGCCGACCGCCGACGCCCTGACCGCCGATCTGCTGGCGGCGACCGAGGGCCGGACGACGGTGCTGATCACGCACCGGCTGGCGGGTCTGGAGGCGGTCGACGAGGTGATCGTCCTGGCGGACGGGCGGGCGGTGCAGCGGGGCCCGTACGAGGAGCTGGCGGTGGCGGACGGGCCGTTCCGGCGGATGCTGGAGCGCGAACCCGCGACGGGAACCGGCAGGCCGCCGGAGAACGTCATCGAACCGGTGCCGGACATCAGCCTCAGCGCGCTTTCCCTGACAAATGGGACTTACTAGGCTCGGGGGCATGGCACCCACGGCAGAACCCCCCGGACCGCAGGACCCACGGGAGGTGCAGGGCCCGATGGACCCGCTGGCCATCGCCACGGAGGCCACCCGCAGCCTCCAGGGCATGTCCACGGAGCTGACCTCGCGCGTGCCGCAGCTCCTGGAGGCCATGCAGTCGGTGGGCACCGGGCTGGAGCTGCACACCACCCTGGACCGGATCGCCCGGACCGCCGCCGATCTCGCCGGGGCGCGCTACGCGGCCATCGGCGTCATCGACTCCACCGGTGAGGGGCTCTCCGACTTCATCACCTACGGCGTCTCCCAGGAGCAGCACGAGCGGATCGGAGCGCTGCCCGACGGCCACCGCGGGCTGCTCGGCGCGCTCATCCACCAGCCCGCGCCGGTGATGCTCTCCGACCTGGCGTCCGACCCGCGCTCGGCCGGCTTCCCGCCGGGACACCCGCCGATGCGCAATTTCCTCGGGGTGCCGATCCGGGTCGAGGGTGAGGTCTTCGGCAATCTCTACCTGACCGAGAAGCTGGGCGGCGGCGAGTTCAGCATCGCCGACCTCCACATGGTGAAGATCCTGGCGACCGAGGCGGGCATCGCGATCGGCAACGCGCGCGTGCACGACGAGGGCCGGCAGCGGATGCGCTGGATCGACGGTTCGGTGGCCGTCACCACGGCCCTGCTGTCGGGGAGCGACGCGGAGGACGCGCTGGCCGTCGTCGCCGAACAGGCCCGCCGGCTGGCCGATTCCGCCGCCGGCATCGTGCTGCTGCCGGACGGCGACGGCGGCATGGAGATGGTGGCCGTCTCCGCCGACGACCCCGCCGGCCTGCTGGGGACGGTGATACCGCCGCACAGCCCGGTCGTCTCACACCTGCTCGCCGGGGAACCGGTGTTCATCGACGACTCCGCCACCGACCCGCGCATGATCACGGAGGTGGCGCCCCGGTTCGGGCCGAGCATGCTGCTGCCGCTCAAGAGCGGCGACCGGGTGCTCGGCACGCTCGCGACGCCCCGCGCGCGGGGCGCGCGGAGATTCAGCCCGGCCGAACGCAAGCTGGCCGCGCAGTTCGCCGCCCAGGCCGCCCTGGCGCTCGTCCTGGCCGAGGCACAGCGCGACCGGGAGCGGCTCGCCGTCTACGAGGACCGGGACCGGATCGCGCGGGATCTGCACGATCTGGTCATCCAGCGGCTGTTCGCCACCGGTCTGATGCTGGAGAGCGCGCAGCGCAAGGCGGTCGTGCCCGAGGTGCGGAAGAAGGTCGGCCAGGCCGTGGACGAGCTGGACGTGACCATCCAGGAGATCCGTACGGCCATCTTCGCCCTCCAGCAGGGCCCGGCGGAGGCGCCCGCCGGGCTGCGGACGCGCGTCCTGAGGGAGCTCGGCACGGCCGCCGTCCCGCTGGGTTTCCAGCCGTCGGCGAGTTTCCTCGGCGCGGTCGACGCGAGGGTCGGCGAGCTCACCGGCAAGAACCTCATCGCCGCGCTGCGTGAGGCGCTGTCCAACGCGTTCCGGCACGCTCAGGCGTCCCGTATGGAGGTCGTGGTGGACGCGACGGTCACGCTGCCGGACGGCAGGGACGGGGTGCGGCTGACGGTCGCCGACGACGGGGTGGGCATTCCGCAGGGCGGCCGCCGCAGCGGCCTGAGGAACCTCGCCAAGCGGGCGGAGTCGCTGGGCGGCTCCAGCTCGTACGGGCCGGGACTGGGGGAGGACGGCGGCGGCACACGGGTGGTGTGGGAGGCGCCGCTGTGAGCGGTTCCCCGACGGGGGCGGGAAGTGTTCCGGGGTGCGGCTGACGGGTGACGGGCGGTCCGCCGGCCGGGCTGAGGGTGTTCCCGCCCGGTGAGTCGCCCGTCGCCCGGGTCGTTCTCGCCCCCAGGCGTCGTCCGGGACCGTGCCACCGCCCGTACCGGGCGCTCCGGCGGGCCGTCCGCCGCTCCTCGTGGGCCACTGCCACCGCCGCACGCAGCCGTACGGCACACACCCGGGGCGGCATCCCTTCGTCCGAACGGACCTCAGCGGGCGCGCGCCTCCCCGGCCGCGGGACACGATCGCGTTCATGCGACGCCCGTATCCGTCTCACGTACCGGGCCGCCTGCGCAGGAGCGGTGGCGTGGTTCTCTGTGCCTTGTGCGCGGTGGTCTCCCCGCCGCTCGTTTTCGATTTGCCGGCCGCCGGGCGGGCCCCGGAACGGCTCACGAAGGTCACCTCCGAGGTGTTCCGGCTCGCGGAGGAGGCCGGCCGGGCCCGGCAGCGGTACGAGCGGGTGCGGCGCGCGGCGCGGGCGCAGCGGGCCCGGGCCGCGGAGATCGGCGCGCTGCTGCGCAATCGAAGAATCGTTTCTGCGATCCTGCGCGACGACGTCGGGGCCGCCGCCCGCGCGCAGTACCGGACCGGTGGCTTCACCGCCGTGGGCAGCACCCGGGCCGCGGACGACCCCGTGGAGCTGGTGGACCTCCAGGCCCCCGCCGTGCGCCGCCGGGCCCGGCTGGGGCGGCTGCTGGACCAGAACGTCCGTGCGGGCCGGCAGCTGGCCGCGGAGGAGCGGTCGCTGGCCGCTTCCCGGCCGGCCCTCGACAAGGACACCGAGCGGCTGCGCACCGCGGAGCTCGCCGCCGAGAAGCGGTTGGCGGCCGCGCGGGGCGAGCTGAACGCGATGGCCCAGGCGGCCGTCGCGTCCGGCAACTGCGTGCCGCTCGACAGCCTCGACGGCCTGGCGGCCGAGGTCGGTGCCGCCGCGGGGCAGGAGGAGGCCGTCGAGGGGGACTGGGCGCGACCGGTCACCGCGTACCGGCTCACGGCGGGTTTCGGCGGCGTGGGGGCGAACTGGGCCAAGGGCCACACCGGGCAGGACTTCGCCGTCCCCATCGGCACCCCCGTGCGCTCGATCGGGGCCGGGACGGTGGTGGCGGCCGGGTGCGGGGGACCGTTCGGCATCAGCATGGTGGTCCGGCACGAGGGCGGCTGGTACTCGCAGTACGCGCACCTGTCGGCGCCGTTCGTGACGCCGGGGCAGGAACTGCGCGCGGGCCAGTGGCTCGGGCTGTCCGGGACCACCGGCAATTCCACCGGTCCGCACCTGCACTTCGAGATCCGCACCACGCCCGGCTTCGGGTCGGCCGTCGACCCGGTGCGCTGGCTGGGCGCACGGGGCGTGCGGCTGTAGCGGCCGGCTACCGGCCGCGGGCGAGCAGGATCTGCTCGATGACCGCCGCGACGCCGTCCTCGTTGTTGGCGGCGGTGTGGTCCGTGGTGAGGGCCAGGACCTCGGGGTGGGCGTTGGCCATCGCGTAGGCGGTGCCGGCCCAGTCGAGCATCTCCAGGTCGTTCGGCATGTCGCCGAACGCCACGACCTCCTCGGGCGCGATCCCGCGCTCGGCGCAGCACCGGGCCAGGGTGCTGGCCTTGCTGACGCCGAGGCCGCTGATCTCCAGCAGGGCCGTGGGGCTGGAGCGGGTGAACGAACCGTGGGCTCCGCCGGCCTCGCGGGCGAGGGTGAGGAACTCGTCCGGGCCGAGGTCGGGGTGGTGGGCGAGGAGCTTCAGAATGGGACCGGGGTGCCCGGTGTCAGCCGTGTGGTCCGTGCCGTCAACGGGCTCGGCCAGCAGCTTCTCGGCGGGGCCGATGACCGCTCCCGGGTCGAGGAAGAAGGGCGGGTACTCCGGCTCGTAGTGGATGCCGGTGGTGCGCTCGACGGCGAACGAGGCGCCGGGGGCGACGGCCCGAACCGCGTGGACGATGGCGAGGGCCTCGGTGCGCTCCAGCGGGCGGACCTCGATGAAGCGGCCGCCGTCGTGCAGGTCGACGACGGCGGCGCCGTTGGCGCAGATCGCCAGGCCGTGGCCGTGCACGTGGTCCCGGACGACATCCATCCAGCGGGCCGGGCGGCCGGTGACGAAGAAGACCTCCACGCCCGCCGCCTCCGCCGCCGCGAGGGCCGCGACGGTGCGGTCGGAGACCGTTTTGTCGTCGCGCAGGAGGGTGCCGTCGAGATCGGTGGCGATCAGCCGGGGAGTGGCTGCTGACCGGCGGGCTGCCGGGGTCTCGGGCTGCTCGGTAGCTGAAGTCACGGTCCCATTCTCGTCTACGGGCCGACCGGTTCGCACAGGCGTGCGCCGGGATGCGCGGGCGAGCCCGGTGCGACCTCCCGAGGTGCGGGCCGCGCCGTGTGTCCCCCCACTCGGTGCATAGGCTGTTGTCATACCCACTCCCGCGCTGTCATACCCAGCGCCTAGGCTCGCTCCCATGCGACTGAGCACCGTGATCCTTCCCGACCGCCGCTGGTCCGAGGGCGGCCGTGAGCGCTGGCAGCGAGCCGAGGAGCTGGGCTTTCACACCGCTTACACCTATGACCACCTGTCCTGGCGCACCTTCCGGGACGGGCCGTGGTTCGGCGCCGTGCCCACCCTGACGGCGGCGGCGACGGCCACGTCCCGGATGCGGCTGGGCACGCTCGTCACCTCCCCGAACTTCCGCCACCCGGTGACGCTCGCCAAGGAGCTCATCTCCCTGGACGACATCTCCGGCGGCCGCCTCACGCTCGGCATCGGCGCGGGCGGCTCCGGGTTCGACGCCTCGGCGCTGCTGAAGGGCGGCCAGGAGCCCTGGACGCCGCGGGAGCGGGCCGACCGCTTCGCCGAGTTCGTGCCGCTGCTGGACCGGCTGCTGACCGAGGACGTCGTCTCGTTCGAGGGCGAGCACTACGCGGCGACCGAGGTGCGGAACATCCCCGGCTGCGTGCAGCGCCCCCGGCTGCCCTTCGCGGTGGCCGCCACCGGCCCGCGCGGTCTGAAGCTCGCGGCGCGCCACGGGCAGGCGTGGGTGACCACGGGTGACCCGAAGCTGTTCGAGACGGGCACGCCGGAGCAGTCCCTGGCGGCCGTCGGCGGCCAGATCGAGCGCTTGGCCAAGGCGTGCGCCGACGTCGGCCGTCAGGGCGCCGGCCCGGAGAAGATCCTGCTGACGGGCTTCACCCCGGACCCCGGCCGCCCGCTGACCTCCCTCGACGCCTTTGTCGACTTCGCGGGCGCGCACGCGGAGCTGGGCATCGACGAGATCGTGCTGCACTGGCCGATCGCAGATTCGATCTTCGACGCCGACCCGGTCGTCTTCGAGAAGATCGCGACGGAGGGGCTCGCCCAGCTGTCCTGACCGGGGACCAAGGGCTGGAAGGGCCGCCGGGGCGGTGCGTGCCCGCCCCGGCCGTTTCGTCCGGGGCGGGGGTTTTATCCCCCGCGCAGCCGGTGAAGAGGGAGAATCGGGGCAGAGGCAGTTTCTGGGGCACGTACCGCAGAGCCTTGGAGGTACCCATGCCACGCACCCGATTCGCCCCTGACCGGGGGCTGACCAGCCGCATGGTGGCCACGATGTTCTTCATCGGGCTCCTCTACGTGGTTTTCGTGGGTGTGCTGGTGGCGCTGTTGCGCGGGTCCTGGCCGATCGTCGTGGTCGTCGCGGGCGGCCTGTTCATCGCGCAGTTCTGGTTCAGCGACCGCATCGCCGCCTTCAGCATGGGGGCGCGCGAGGTCACCCCGCAGGAGGCACCCGAGCTGCACGGCGCTGTCGACCGGCTGTGCGCGCTCGCCGACATGCCCAAGCCGCGCGTGGCCGTCGCCGACAGCGATGTCCCCAACGCCTTCGCCACCGGTCGCAACCGGAAGAACGCCCTGGTCTGCGCCACCACCGGGCTCCTGCGCAGACTGGAGCCGCAGGAGCTGGAGGGCGTCCTCGCGCACGAGCTCTCGCACGTCGCGCACCGCGACGTGGCCGTGATGACCATCGCCTCCTTCCTGGGCGTCCTGGCCGGGGTGATCACCCGTATCGGGCTGTGGGGCGGCTTCCGCCGGGACGGCGGGCGCGACAGCAGCGCGGCGCTCCTGGTGGTGCTGATCCCGCTGATCAGCGCCGTGGTCTACGCCATCAGCTTCCTGCTCACCCGGCTGCTGTCCCGCTACCGCGAGCTGTCGGCCGACCGGGCCGGGGCGCTGCTGACGGGCCGGCCCTCCGCCCTGGCGTCCGCGCTCACGAAGGTCACCGGGGAGATGGCGCGGATACCCACGCGCGACCTGCGGCAGGCCGAGCCGTTCAACGCCTTCTACTTCGCGCCCGCTTTCTCCAAGGACAGCCTGAGCAGGCTGTTCTCCTCCCACCCGTCGCTGGAGCAGCGGCTGGACCTGCTGGGCCGGATCTCGGCCCGGCTCGGCCGCGCCTGACCGCTCCCGGCCCCTAGGAGCTTCGCCCATGGGATTCCTGGACGCCATCCTCGGCCGCAGCAAGCCGGTCCGCCCCGACCTCGACCAGCTCTTCGCCCTGCCCTCCGCCGCCGTGACCCTCGAGGCGGGCGCCGGCTTCACCCCGACCGGGCTGGGCTCGGTGTGCTTCGCGAGCGTGGAGGGCGGGGCCTTCACCCGGCTGCGGCAGGACGTGCGGGACCTCCTGGACGCCGATACCGGGCGCGGCGGGGTGCCCGTGGAGTTCAGCCAGGACGCCTACGGCTACACCTGGCTGCTCGCCCGGCAGCCGGCCGAGTCCGAGGGGGCCGCCGCGCTGGTCAACGACCTGCACGCGGTCAATACGCTGCTCCAGGACGCCGGTTTCGGCCCGCAGCTCCTCTGCTCCCTGCTGGGCTTCCGCGACGCCGCCGGCCGCCCGCTCGCCCTCGTCTACCTCTACAAGCGCGGCACGTTCTATCCCTTCGCGCCGGTGCCGGGCGGGGGAGACAAGCGGGACAACGGACTGGAGCTCCAGGCGAAGGCGCTGCTGGCGGACGACCTGCGGATCGAGGAGGACCTCTCCCGCTGGTTCCCCGTGTGGGGCGCGCCCGGACTGTGAGGCCCGCGTGCCGCCGGGGTCAGGAGCGGGGCAGGAGGGCGTCCATCGTGCGGGCCTGAATCTCGCGTTCGACCGCCGCGGCTATGAAGGCTTCGGCGTGCTCGGGGCCCACCAGCGTGCGGACGGCGTCCACGGTACGGGCGGGCAGGCCGACGAGCTGCCGCCCCGGCTCCTCCTCCGGCTTCCGCGCGGGCGCGGCGGCCCGCTCGCGCTCCGGCTCGCCTTCCGCCGCCGAGCCCAGGTGGTGGCGGAGGTGTTCATTGGCCAGGGTCCGCATGGCGCGGGCGAGTTCGGCGTCGACGGTCTGCTGGGCCAGCGGGCGCAGCCGGCGCACCAGGGCGGCGGCCTCGGTGGCTTCCTCCTCGGTCGGCGGGTGGTCGAAGTACTGGTGGAAGACGTGCTCGGTGGTGAAGGCGAGAAAGCGGCCGGCGATGTGTTCGACCTGGACGCGCAGCTCCCGCAGATGGTCGGAGATCGCGAGCAGCGGCACCCCGGCCCGGTGCAGCTCGGCGGCGACGGCCAGCTCCCGCGGGCTCGGCACCAGGAACTCCTGCGGTGCGTCCGGCAGCCGGACCAGCACTCCGAGCTCCACCGCGTCGTCGACGGCCTCGTCGTCCGGCGCGCCGCCGAACCGGTCGTCCAGCTCGGCGCGCGTCAGCCGCTCGGCCGTCTCGTCGCTCCACGGGCCGTCCACCTCGGTGACCAGGCCGAGGACTCCGCCGAGCCCGCGGCCCGCGTCCCACGCCTCCAGGAGCTCCTTGATGCTGGCCAGGGTGTAGCCGCGGTCCAGGAGGCCGGCGATCTGGCGGAGCCGCGTCAGATGGGTGTCCCGGTAGACGTTGGCCCGGCCGCGCCGCTCGGGCTTCGGCAGCAGCCCGCGGTCCTGGTAGGCGCGGATCGTGCGGACCGAGGCACCGCTGCGGTGCGCCAGATCCTCGATCCGGTACTCGGGACCGGCCGGCCCCGAGCGGCCCGCCTGCCCGCTCTGGTGGTCCCCGCTCTGGTGGTGGTCCCCGTCGTGGTGATTCCCGCCCTGGTGATCCCGTCCGCGGTGATCCCGTCCGCCCTGGTCGCTCAAGGGTGTTGCTCCTTACGAGATGGCCGCGCGGCCTATCGCGCCCGCCGCGGCGCGTGCCGCGGGTGAGGTCGACAGGTAGTCGACGGCCTTGCGCAATGAGCCCTCCTGGGAGGGATGGTACGACCGCCGCAGATAGCGGGGAACGGCCGAGCCCAGCTCCCGCCACGTCGGCAGCAGTCCCTTGGCCACGGCCTTGTTGTGCTCGCGCAGCGAATAGCGCGTCCGGCCCGCGAGCTGGGGGTCGTGCCGGATCAGGTACCGCGCGCCCCACCCCCACAGGTAGAACAGCACGGGGGCGGTGATCGCCATGCCCAGCGCTCGGCGGGCGTAGCGGCCGGGGTCCTCGCCGCCGCAGTGCTCGTACATGTCGAAGGCCACGGCCCGGTGTTCGACCTCTTCGGCGCCGTGCCAGCGCAGCAGGTCCAGCATCACGGGATCGGGGGCGGCCCGGTCGAGGTCGTCCGTCTCCAGGACCCAGTGGCCGAGCACGGCCGTGAACTGTTCGACCGCGGCGATGACGGAGAGCCGGAACCGCAGCCACTCCCGTTCGGTGACCGGCAGGCCGAGCGGAGGCTTCTCGCCGAGCAGCACGTCGAAGAGGAAGTCCAGGCGCCGGGTGTAGGCGGTGGCGTCCAGGCCCTGCGCTGCCAGGTGATCGAGCACGTACGCGTGCTGGACGCTGTGCGTGGCCTCCTGGCCCATGAAGCCCTTGACGTCCTTTAACAGGGCTTCGTCCCGCACAAGCGGCAGGGCTTCCTTGAAGACCTTGACGAACCACCGCTCCCCGGCCGGCAGCAGCAGGTGGAGGACGTTGATGACGTGGGTGGCGGTGGGCTCGTCCGGGATCCAGTGCAGCGGCGTCGCCTCCCAGTCGAACGACACGCGCCGCGGCATTATCGGGTGGCTGCTCCGGTAGGCGTGGCTCATCGTCTGCTCCTGCTCCTGGTACTTCTCCTGTTTCCGGCCCGGTTTCCGGCTCTGCTTCTCATGTGCTGCTCCTCGGGGCGGCCACCGCCGTCAGAGCCGCGGTTCGATCCGGGCGACGGCCCGCCGCAGCCGGGGCGTGAACCGGGACATCAGGCGGAGGCCGTGGGCCTCCGGGGTCACCGGGACGACGGCGTCGTTGCGGAGCACGGCCCGCAGGATCGCGTCGGCGACCTTCTCCGGCGGGTAGTTCCGCTTGCCGTACACCCGGCTCGCCTTGTCCCGGCGGCGCTGCTGCTCGTCGTCCGAGACGCCGGAGAAGCGCGCGGTGGAGGTGATGCCGGTGTTGACGATGCCGGGGCAGATCGCGGAGACGCCGATGCCCTGCCCGGCCAGCTCGGCCCGCAGGCACTCGCTGAGCATCAGCACCGCCGCCTTGGACGTGCTGTACGCGGTGAGCGCCCGGAACGGCTGGAACGCCGCCGCGGAGGCGGTGTTGACGATGTGGCCGCCCTGTCCGCGCTCGGCCATCTGCCTGCCGAAGGCCCGGCAGCCGTGGATGACGCCCCACAGATTGACGTCGAGGACCTGCCGCCATTCCTCGGCGGTGGTGTCCATGAAGGTGCCCGACAGGCCGATCCCGGCGTTGTTGACCAGGATGTCGACCACGCCGTACTCGGCGGCGACCTTCGCGGCCAGCTTCTCCACGGCCTGTTCGTCCGACACGTCGGCGCACTCGCCCCACGCGCGGGGCGCCCCGGTCAGCCGGGCCATCTCGGCCGTCCGGGCGGCGCCCTCCGCGTCCCGGTCGACGGCGACGACGCGCGCGCCCGCCTCGGCGAACGCGAACGCCGTGGCCCGTCCGATGCCGCTCGCCGCGCCCGTCACGAGCACCAGCCGGCCGCCGAACGCCTGGGCGTACGCGTCGGTGGCGGTGGTGCGGTGCGCGGGCGTGCTCGCCGTGCCCGCCGTGCCCCGCTCCGTCGCGGTGACGAATTCGTCGATCCAGGCGGCCAGTTGGTCGGGCCGGGTGCGGGGCACCCAGTGCTTGGCCGCCAGAGTGTGCCGGACCAGGCCGGGGGCCCAGTGCTCCAGGCCGTCGTAGAGCCGCTCGGAGAGGTAGGCGTCGCGGGTCGGGGTGATCAGCTGCACCGGTACATGGGCGTACGCGTCCGTGCGTGGCCGGCGCAGCCTGGAGCGGATGTTGTCGCGGTAGAGCCAGGCGCCGTGGGCCGCGTCCGTGCGGAACGAGGACGTCGGGTAGCCGTCGCTGGGCACCTTCTCCATGCGCTCCAGCATCCTGGGCCACTGCTTCATCAGCGGGCTGCGCATGAGCGCCTCCGGCAGGGCCGGGGTGTGCAGTGCGTAGACGTACCAGGAGCGGGTGCCCTGGCCGAGGGCCTGGGCCAGCCGGCGCGGGGTCGGCCGGGTGGCGCGCTCCTTGAGCCAGAGGGCCAGGTGGTCGAGGGACGGGCCGGAGATCGTCGTGAAGGAGGCGATGCGCCCCTCGGTGCGCGGCACGGTGGCGAACTCCCAGCCCTGCACGGAGCCCCAGTCGTGCCCGACCAGGTGGACCGGGGCGTCCGGGCTCACCGCGTCGGCGACGGTCAGGAAGTCGTCCGTGAGCTTCTCCAGAGTGAAGCCGCCCCGCAGCGGCTGTGGGGCCGTGGACCGTCCGCAGCCCCGCACGTCGTAGAGCACCACGTGGAAGCGGTCGCGCAGCCGCTCGGCGACCGCGGACCAGACCTCTTTGCTGTCCGGGTATCCGTGCAGCAGCACCACTGTGGGGCGCGAGGTGTCCCCCAGCTCCGCGACGCACAGATCGATCCCTCCGGTGCGCACCCACCGCTCGCGCGCGCCCTCGATGCGGGTGTCCCCCGCGCCGTGCCCTGCGTTCATGCGGCCCTCTCCTCCTGCCCGCGCCGCACATGCGGCAGATCGTCGTCCAGCCAGAAGGCGCTCTCCTCGGGATCCCGGGAGTCGGTGACCACCAGGAGCTCCTCGAACTTGGCGCCGATACCCCGGAATCCGAGGTGGGGTTCGACCGCCCACAGGCCCGGTCGCGGTGGGTGGTCGGAGAATCGGTAGGGGCTCCACAGCGGCGACCAGCCCTCCCGGTGCCCGTGGAGGGCGTCCGAGGCCAGACCCCGGAGCGTCTGCGTGCCGAACCCGAACAGCGTGGGTGACCAGCGGCGTTCGCGGACGCGGCCGACCTTGTGGGCGATCACGCCGAAGGGGTAGGCCCGGTGCCGGTTGGCGTAGCCCTGGCGGGTCATGAGGCGGTCGACGTCCTCGTAGATCTCGCGCAGCGGGCGGCGCTCGCGCACCTCGCGCAGGATCAGCTCGCGGTGGACGAGCAGGTCGGCCATCAGCCGGTCGTGCAGCGGGTCGGGGCCCAGGCAGCCGGAGTAGCCGATGTCGGCCGTGAAGCCCCCGTGGACCGGGGCCATGTCGAGGATGAAGGGCATCCCCGGCTCCAGCGGCCGGTCCGTCGGGAAGAACTGCAGCGGTATCCGGAACCCGGCGAAGGCCGTGCGGTCCCCGAACCAGGCGAAGGGCAGGTGGAACCAGTCCCGCACGCCGCGCTCGCGCAGCCATTCGCGCTGCATCCGGGCCGCGTCCCGCTCGGTGACGCCCGGCTTCAGCTGGGCGGCGACTGCTTCCGCGCAGGCGTAGGTGAGCCGCTGGACCTCTCTGAACCCCTGTAATTCCGCGGTGAGTTCGCGGCTCGCCGCGGAGCCCGCCGTGGCCGTCGACACCATCGTCACCATCGCCAACCGTCCGTCCCGTGTGCCCGAGTTCCTGCCTGCGGTACGCGTCCGTAACTTGACACTGATGAATGTGACAATGCCTGGAGGCTGCGTCAAGGGTCATGCATGCTCTGTGGACAACTTCCGGTGATCGGCGCGATGCCCGTCACTCACCGGAGCCACCCAAGCCACGTGAGTCACTCCAGACCCACCGGTAGACCCCCGCCACCCCTACGGGCCCGTCAGACCCGAGGACTACGCGGATCCAGCCGCCTGGTCTGACGACTGCTGTGGCCCGCGCCACTACGGTCGAAGGTGTGACTGTGATCGTTACCGAAAGCCTCAGCAAGCGGTTCCCCCGGGTGACCGCTCTCGACCGGTTGTCCGTCGACATCACGCCGGGCGTGACCGGCCTGGTGGGCGCCAACGGAGCCGGCAAGTCGACGTTGATCAAGATTCTGCTCGGCCTCGCCCCGGCCACCGAGGGCCGGGCCGCCGTGCTGGGTCTGGACGTGGCGACGGAGGGCAGCGCCATCCGGGAGCGGGTCGGGTACATGCCCGAGCACGACTGCCTGCCGCCCGACGTGTCGGCGACCGAGTTCGTCGTCCACATGGCGCGGATGTCCGGCCTGCCCGCCACCGCGGCCCGGGAGCGCACCGCCGACACGCTGCGCCACGTGGGCCTCTACGAGGAGCGGTACCGGCCCATCGGCGGTTATTCGACGGGCATGAAGCAGCGGGTCAAGCTGGCCCAGGCCCTCGTCCACGACCCGAAGCTGGTGCTGCTGGACGAGCCCACCAACGGTCTCGACCCGGTCGGCCGTGACGAGATGCTCGGCCTGATCCGCCGGGTGCACACCGACTTCGGCATCTCGGTCCTGGTCACCTCGCACCTGCTGGGCGAGCTGGAGCGCACCTGTGACCACGTCGTGGTCATCGACGGAGGCAAGCTGCTGCGCTCCTCCTCCACCAGCGACTTCACCCAGGCGACGGCCTCCCTCGCGGTCGAGGTCACCGACTCCGACGCCTACCCGGACGGCACGGGCGCGCTGCTGGCGGCCCTGCGCGCCGCGGGGCTCGCGGCGGAGCCCGCGGGCCGGGCGGCCGACGGCACGCCGGCCTCGGGACGGGTGCTGCTGGTCGACGTCGGCGACGAGTCGACGTACGACCTGGTGCGCGACGCGGTCACCGACCTCGGCCTCGGCCTGGTCCGCATGGAGCAGCGCCGCCACCGCATCGCGGAAGTCTTCCGTACCGACCCCCAGCACGACGACCGGAACGGAGGGACCCCCGATGCCGCCTGAGACCACCACCGCATCCGCGGCAGCGCCGGATGTCATCCACAACATCGGCTACCGCAATTACTCCGGCCCCCGCCTCGGCCGCGGCTACGCCCGCCGGTCGCTGTTCTCGCAGAGCCTGCGCGGCGCCTACGGCCTGGGGCGGTCGGCGAAGTCCAAGGTCCTGCCGATGATCCTCTTCGGGGTGATGTGCGTCCCCGCCGCGATCATGGTGGCGGTCGCCGTGACCACGAAGATGAACGAGCTGCCGGTGGAGTACACGCGGTACGCGATCCTCCTCCAGGCCGTCATCGGCCTCTACCTGGCGGCACAGGCCCCGCAGTCCGTCTCGCGCGACCTGCGGTTCAAGTCCGTCCCGCTGTACTTCTCCCGGCCGATCGAGCGGATCGACTATGTGCTGGCCAAGTTCGGCGCGATGGCGTCGGCGCTGTTCATCCTCACCGGTGTGCCCCTGCTGATCCTCTACGTGGGTGCCCTGCTCGCGAAGCTGGACTTCGCCGAGCAGACGACAGGCTTCGCACAGGGGCTGGTGTCCGTGGCCCTGCTGTCCCTCCTCTTCGCCGGCCTCGGCCTGGTGACGGCCGCCCTCACGCCCCGCCGCGGCTTCGGTGTGGCAGCGGTGATCGCCGTGCTGACCATCTCCTACGGAGCGGTCAGCACGATCCAGAGCATCGCGCTCACCAGTGAGAACACCACCGCGATCAGCTGGCTCGGCCTCTTCTCGCCGATCACTCTCGTCGACGGTGTCCAGACGGCCTTCCTCTCGGCCTCGTCCGCCTTCCCCGGCGGCCACGGCCCGGGCACCGGCCTCGGCGCCGTCTACGTCCTCGTCCTGCTCGCCCTGGTCGCCGGGTCGTACGGGCTGCTGATGCGCCGCTACCGAAAGGTCGGGCTGTGACAACCATCCGCATCGACAACGTCTCCCGCTGGTTCGGCAACGTGGTCGCCGTCAACGACGTCACCGTCTCGGTGGGCCCCGGCGTCACCGGGCTCCTCGGGCCCAACGGCGCGGGGAAGTCCACCCTCATCAACATGATGGGCGGCTTCCTCGCCCCCTCCACTGGCACGGTCACCCTCGACGGCGAGACCATCTGGCGCAACGAGAGCATCTACCGCCACATCGGCATCGTCCCCGAGCGGGAGGCGATGTACGACTTCCTCACCGGCGAGGAGTTCGTCCGGGCCAACGCGGAACTGCACGGCCTGGGCGCCAAGGAGGCCCGGCGGGCGCTGGCCACGGTCGAGATGGAGTACGCGCAGGACCGGCAGATCGCGACGTACAGCAAGGGCATGCGGCAGCGCGTGAAGATGGCCTCCGCCCTCGTCCACGAGCCGTCCGTCCTGCTCCTCGACGAGCCCTTCAACGGCATGGACCCGCGCCAGCGCATGCAGCTGATGGAACTGCTGCGGCAGATGGGTGCGGAGGGCCGCACCGTGCTGTTCTCGTCGCACATCCTCGAAGAGGTCGAGCAACTGGCCGCGCACATCGAGGTCATCGTCGCCGGGCGGCACGCCGCGTCGGGTGACTTCCGCAAGATCCGGCGGCTGATGACGGACCGCCCGCACCGCTACCTCGTGCGCTCCAGCGACGACCGGGCGCTCGCCGCCGCCCTCATCGCCGACCCGTCGACCGCGGGCATCGAAGTGGACGTCCAGGAGGGCGCCCTGCGCGTCCAGGCCGTCGACTTCGGCCGCTTCACCGCCCTCCTGCCGCGCGTCGCCCGCGCGCACGGCATCCGGCTCCTGACGGTCTCGCCCTCCGACGAGTCCCTGGAATCGGTCTTCTCCTACCTCGTCGCGGCCTGAAAGGAGCCTGAGCGCCATGTACAACCACACCGTCGCCCGGCTCACCTACCGCGGCCTGCTCGGCCGCCGCCGTGCCGCGATCCTCTTCGCGCTGCCCGCCCTGCTGATCATCATTTCCGTCGCCGTCCGCGTGCTGACCGGCGTGGACGACTCGACGGCCGCGAACGTCCTGGGCGGCTTCGCGCTCGCCACGATGGTCCCGCTGATCGGCGTCGTCGCCGGCACGGGCGCGATCGGCCCGGAGATCGACGACGGCTCGGTCGTCTATCTCCTCTCCAAGCCCATCAAGCGCCCGACGATCATCTTCACCAAGCTGATCGTCGCGATCGGCGTCACCGTCGCCTTCTCGGCGATCCCGACGCTCGTCGCGGGCTTCATCCTCAACGGCAACAGCCAGCAGATCGCCGTCGCCTACGCGGTGGCCGCGGCCGTCGCCTCCGTCGCCTACAGTGCGATCTTCCTGCTCCTGGGCACCGTCACCCGGCACGCCGTCGTGGCGGGCCTGGTCTACGCCCTGGTCTGGGAGTCGCTCTTCGGCAGCCTCATCGCCGGTGCCCGCACGCTCAGCGTGCAGCAGTGGTCCCTCGCCCTCGCCGAGAGGATCGGCGGGGAGGGGGCCATCACCTCGGAGGTCGGCCTGCCGCTCGCGCTGATCCTGCTGATCGGCGTCACGGCCGCCGCGACCTGGTACGCGGGCCAGAAGCTGCGCACCCTCACGCTCGCCGGGGAAGAGTGACCGGAGCGCGACAGGAGAACAAGTAAGGGGCGGCCTCCATGGAGGCCGCCCCTTACTCATTTCCGCCCTTACTCATTCCCCGCCGGTCAGAGCCGCGCTGCCAGCGCCCGGGCCGCCGTCACCTGCTCGGCGTCCAGCGTGACGGGCTCCCCGTCCTCGGTGTCCTCGACGTCCCACAGGGCGTTCTGCAGCACGCGCCCCAGCGTCCAGCGGGCCGCCCGCCGCCGGTCCAGGCCCAGTACCTCCGTCATCAGGTCGAAGCGGCGGAGCACAGCCTTCTCCGCGTCGCCGGTCGCGGCCAGTTCGTCCCACCGGTCGCGGAGCGCGGGCAGCAGCTCGAAGCCGGGGTCGCCCACCAGGGGCTTGGGGTCGATGGCCAGCCACGGCTCCCGCGCCGCGCCCGGCAGGGGGGCGAGCACGTTCTCGTAGTGCAGGTCCCAGTGCAGGAGCTGGTCCCCCGGCTCGCCCAGGACGTCCCGGACGGCCGCGGCGCAGTTCTCCAGCAGCCGGCCCTCGGCGGGGTCGGCGAGGCGCGGCAGCGCGCCCGGGACGTCGGCGAGCATCGCGCCCGCCACGTCGGCGAGCGGGCGGAGCCCGGCCGGGGCGGGGGCCTTCAGCAGCCGTGCGAGCAGCTCGCACAGCGTCCGCACCGCGACCTCGTGATCGTCTATGGACATCAGGGAGCGGTCGGCGTCCAGCCGCTCCAGCAGCATCGTCCCGGTGGCGGCGTCGTGGTCGAGGAGGCCGACGGCGCCGTCGCCGTCCCAGGCGCGCAGGGCGTCGGGCTCGCCGACGCTCTCGTCGGTGACGGGCTGCAGTTTGAGCGCGGCCGGGGTGCCGTCCGCGCGCAGGACGGGCAGGACGAGGGCGACCATGCCGTGGGAGGCGGGGCCGTCGAGCCGCAGCTCCCAGCGGTCGAGGAAGCCGGCGGCCAGGTCCGGGAGGGCGGCGACCCAGGTGCGGCCGTCCTCCCCGTCGAATTCGTCGTGGAAGGCGGCCAGTTCTGCGGGGACGGCGATCCGGGAAGGCACGTGCATGGGTGACGTTCTCCTCGCGACGGGTGGGGAGGCCCGGGAGGGCCTCCCTCCTCCCAACGTCTCAGATCTTGCGATCGCGCCCGGCTCCACAGCCGAGCACGGCGAGCCCCGCGCACACCACGAGCAGCAGGACGATCGGCAGCGTCCAGCCGCCGGTCGCCTCGTGCACCGCGCCGAGGGCGAACGGGCCGACGGCCGCGAGGAGGTAGCCCCAGGTCTGCGCCATGCCGGAGAGCCGGGCGGCGGTGTGCGCGTCACGGGTGCGCAGCACCATCATCGTCAGCGCGAGACCGAGGGTGCCGCCCTGGCCGACGCCGTACAGTGCGCCCCACACCCACGCGCCCGCGACGGGTGCCACGAGCAGTCCGGCGACGCCCGAGGCCATGAGGGCGACGACGCCGAGGGCCAGCGGCCACTGGGCGCGCATCCGGCCGGCCAGCATCGGCACGACGAACGAGCCGACGGCCTGGACGAGGGTGCTGAAGGCGAAGACGAGGCCGGCCGTGGCCTTGCTCATGCCGTGGTCGACGAAGATCGTCGGCATCCAGGCGATGATCACGTAGGCGACGAGGGACTGCGAACCCATGAAGAGGGTGATCTGCCAGGCCAGCGCGTTGCGGGAGAGGTTGGGTCCGCCGTCCGCGGGCTGCCGGGGCGTCGCGGCCGCCTCGCCGTGGTGGGTGCCCCGGCGGGCGATGACGGCCTGCGGAACCCACGCGGCCGCCGCGACGGCCGCCAGCAGCGACCAGGAGGCGAGGGAGCCCTGCCAGCCGCCTAGCGCGTTCTCCAGGGGGACCGCGGTGGCGGCGGAGACGGTGGCGCCGAGGATCATCGCGGTCGAGTAGAGCGCGGTCATGCCCGGGGCCCGGTCGGGGAAGTCCCGCTTGATCAGGCCCGGCATCAGGACGTTGAGCAGGGCTATCGCCGTGCCGACGAGCGCGCAGCCGACGAACAGCGCGACGACCGGCGGCGCGATGCGCAGCAGGATGCCGCCGCACAGCAGGACGAGCGCGGCGCAGAGCACCGTCTCGGTGCCCCAGCGGCGGGCCAGCCGCGCGGCGAAGATCGAACCGAGGCCCATGAAGACGAGCGGGATGGTCGTCACCAGGCTGCTGGCGGTCGCGGAGAGGTGGAAGTGGTCGCTGATCTCGCCGACGACGGGGGACACGCCGGCGAGCGCCGCCCGCATGTTGAGCGAGGCCAGGACGATGCCGAGCATCACCAGCGCGGGGTGGGCGCGCAGCCGCCGCCGGGCGGCGGCGACGGGGGGTGCCGGCGCCAGGTTCTCCTCCGCGTCGATCAGCGGGGTCTCCGGCCTCGCTTCCGGCCGCGTTTCAGACATGGGGAAACCTTTCGCAGTGGTGCGGGAAAGAAGTACGGGAAGAAATGCGGAAAAAGGGGCGTCAGCTCTCGGCGAGGAGGGACTCCACGGCCCGCTTGGGGCGGTCGAGCAGCAGCCGGGCGGCCTGTTCGGCGGCGTCGGGGTCACCGGAGGCGATGGCGGTCAGAAGGTCGTCGTGGTCGTCGTGGTCGATGCGGGGCATCTCCCGGTCGCCGAGCGCGGTCACCAGGGCCTCGCGCACGGAGCTGCTGAACCAGGTGTACGTGGCCGTCAGGGCGCTGTTGTGGGCCGCCTCCACGACCGCCTTGTGGAACTCCACGTCGTGGTCCGCGTAGAGCTCCAGGCTGCCGGAGTCGGGCTGGCCGTCGGGGTCCTCGAAGGCGGTCTGGGCGTCCAGCGCGGCCCGCATCCGGGCGAGGTCGGCGCTCTCGTGCCGCAGGGCGGCCAGGCGGGCGGCCTCGACCTCCAGGGCGATCCGCAGCTCCAGGACGTCCCGGACGCCGGCGCGCTGCACGCCGCGCATGATCTCCGCGGGGTCGGACATGGAGACGACGAAGGTCCCCTCGCCCTGCCTGGAGCGCAGCATTCCGGCGTGGACGAGCACCCGTACGGCCTCACGGATGGTGTTGCGGCCGACCTGGAGCTCCTCGGCGAGGGCGTGCTCGGTCGGGATGCGCTCGCCGACCTGCCACTCACCCGCGGCGACCTGCGCCCGCAGCTGATCCACGACGGTGTCCACGAGGGACTGCCGTCCCGCCGCCCGCAGTGCCATGCCGTTGCTCCCTCGATGTCTGCCGGACCGATTCGCCCGGTTGCCCAGTCATCCTACAACTGTCGCGAGGTGCGGCCGCGGACTCCCGGGCTACCGTCGGAAGGATGAAGGCCCTCGGATCCCGGATACGCCCCGCGGTGGCCTCCTGGGTCCGTTCCGCGCCCGGCACCCACATCTGGCTGCTGATCATCGGCGTCACCAGCATGGTCATCGCCGCGGCGAGCCAGGACCTGGAGACGTTTCTCCTCCACCGCACCAGCAGCAACATCCACCAACTCGACGCGCACCCGCTGCAGTCGCTGCTGATCAGTGGCTTCTGGATCGAGAACCCCGCGTCGTTCGTCGTCTACGCGGCGCTGTTCGAGCTCGTCCACGCCAATGTCGAGCGCTGGGCGGGCACCTGGCGGTGGCTCTTCACCGTGGGCGTCGCCCACGTCGTGGCCACGCTCGTCAGTCAGGAAGTACTGCTGCTCTCCATCGAGGACCACACGCTGCCGCGGTCGATGAAGCACGTGGTCGACATCGGTGTCTCGTACGGGCTCGCCGCGGCCGCCGGCCTGCTCGCGTACCGCTTCCCCCGCCCCTGGCGGTGGCCGTACCTGGTGGCCGTCGTGCTGTTCTTCGCGATCCCGCTGTGCACCGGCGGCACGTACACCGACATCGGGCACGCGATCGCGGTGGCGGTGGGGCTGGCCTGCCGGCCGCTGACGCGGAACCGGCCGGCCTGGGACTTCTCCTGGCTGCCCCGGCCTCCGGCACTCAGCCGAAGAGGCGCTCCAGCACCACCGCGATGCCGTCGTCGTCGTTCGACGCGGTGACCTCGTCGGCCACGGCCTTCAGCTCCGCGTGGGCATTGGCCATGGCGACGCCGTGCGCGGCCCAGCCGAACATCGGGACGTCGTTGGGCATGTCGCCGAAGGCGATGGTGTCGGCCGCCTTCATGCCCAGCCGGCGCGCGGCCAGCGAGAGGCCGGTGGCCTTGCTGAGCCCCAGCGGCAGCAGTTCGACGATGCCGGGGCCCGCCATCACCACGCCCACCAGGTCACCGGCGATGGTCCGGGCCGTCTCGGCCAGGGCATCGTCGTCGAGGTCGGGGTGCTGGAGGTAGAGCTTGTTCAGCGGGCTGTCCCACAGCCGGGCCGGGTCGGTGACGGGCTCGGGCGCCACGGGCAGTTCGTGCAGCCGGTAGCCGGGGGTGACGAGCACCTCGCCGTCGATGCCGTCCCGGCTGGCCGCGAGGTGCAGCGGGCCGATCTCCGCCTCGATCTTGGCGACGGCCAGGGCGGCGAGCTGCCGGTCCAGCGTCACCGAGGTCAGCAGTCTGTTCTCGCCGGCGTGGTAAACCTGCGCGCCCTGCCCGCATACGGCGAGGCCCCGGTAGTCCAGCGCGTCGAGTATGTACCGCGTCCACGGCACGGACCGGCCGGTGACGATGATGTGCGAGGCACCGGCCGCCGTGGCCCGGAGGAGGGCGGCGCGGGTGCGCTCCGAGACGGTGTCGTCGGAGCGCAGCAGCGTGCCGTCGAGATCGGTCGCGATCAACCGGTACTGCGGCGTGGAGTCCACGGTCACTTGGCCAGGGGCTCCAGGATCTCCCGGCCGCCCAGGAACGGGCGGAGCGCCTCGGGGACGCGGACCGTGCCGTCGGCCTGCTGGTGGTTCTCCAGGATCGCCACGATCGTGCGCGGCACCGCGCACAGGGTGCCGTTGAGCGTGGCCACCGGGCGGACGTTCTTGCCGTCGCGCATCCGCACGGACAGGCGGCGGGCCTGGAACTCGTTGCAGTTCGAGGTGGAGGTCAGCTCACGGTACTTGCCCTGGGTGGGGATCCACGCCTCGCAGTCGAACTTCCGCGAGGCCGAGGAGCCCAGGTCACCGGTGGCGGTGTCGATCACCTGGAAGGGCAGCTCCAGGCTCGTCAGCCACTGCTTCTCCCACTCCAGCAGGCGCGCGTGCTCGGCGTCGGCGTCCTCGGGCGCGATGTAGGAGAACATCTCGACCTTGTCGAACTGGTGGACGCGGAAGATGCCGCGGGTGTCCTTGCCGTACGTACCGGCCTCGCGGCGGAAGCACGGCGAGAAGCCGGCGTAGCGCAGCGGGAGCTGGGCGGACTCCAGGATCTCGTCCATGTGGTAGGCCGCGAGCGGCACCTCGGACGTGCCGACGAGGTACAGGTCGTCGTTGTCCAGGTGGTAGACGTCCTGGGCGGCCTGGCCGAGGAAGCCGGTGCCCTCCATGGCGCGCGGCTTGACCAGCGCGGGGGTGAGCATCGGGGTGAAACCGGCCGCGGTGGCCTGGGCGATGGCGGCGTTGACGAGCGCGAGCTCCAGGAGCGCGCCGATGCCCGTCAGGTAGTAGAAGCGCGAGCCGGATACCTTCGCGCCGCGCTCGACGTCGATCGCGCCCAGCGTCTGGCCGAGCTCCAGGTGGTCCTTGGGCTCGAAGCCCTCGGCGGCGAAGTCGCGCGGGGTGCCGACGGTCTCCAGGACGACGAAGTCGTCCTCGCCGCCGACCGGCACGTCGGGGTGGACGAGGTTGCCGATCTGCAGGAGGAGGCGCTGTGCCTCGGCGGCGGCCTCGTCCTGCTCGGCGTCAGCGGCCTTGACGGCGGCGGACAGCTCGCCGGCCTTCTTCAGCAGCGCGGTCTTCTCGTCACCGGTGGCCTTGGGAATGAGCTTGCCGAGCGACTTCTGCTCGGAGCGCAGTTCATCGAAGCGGACGCTGGACGACCTGCGCCGTTCGTCGGCGGAGAGCAGCGCGTCGACGACGTCGACGTCCTCTCCACGGGCGCGCTGGGAGGCGCGCACACGGTCGGGGTCCTCACGAAGCAGGCGAAGGTCAATCACCCCACCAGGCTACCGTTGCGGGCGCGATCACTCGACGCGATATTCCAGTTCGTTGCCATTTGCCCCATTTTGGGGAGTATGGAAAAGGCGGTGAATAACCGGCGGGCGGTCCCGTGCGGAAATGCGAGCGCATTTGCCGAAAAGGGGCATAGGGGCGGCGCGGCGAGCGATCGGCCGTGCGGGAGGCGGGAGTTGGGCGGCCGGTTGTCCACAGGGGTCGGGTGGCCGGATTCTTTATCCACAGGCTGTGCGTGAAATCTGTGGACACCGGAATCGAACATTCCGCTCCGTTTTGCCCTGTGGCGAGGATTCCTTGGTCAAACCTCGTTCGGCCACTCATTCGGGTGTAATTGCCTCGCCCCAAAGGGTTGTTTAGCGACATCTGGCTGACGGGTGCCGGGTGTTGAGCGGGCCGGGCCGGGGGTTCGGGCTGTGGATGACGGCTCTGTGGCTAGAGAGATTTGTCGACCCTGAGCCCTCCGGAAAGCCTGCGAGCGCTTCGCTCTGTCGACTTATCCCCAGGTCGAGAACGAACCTGTGGATAACCCTGTGGGTGATCAATACCGGGCGGCCCGCCGGTGTCTTTCGGCTGCGGGCCTGTCGCTGCCGCCTGCGGCGGCGAGCGCGCTGCGGGCGCGTCTTGGAGCACCGGGCCGGCTGTTGTGCCGTGTCCTCCGGCGCCGGACGGGCTTTCCAGCCCGTCCGGGGGCGCCTCTGGGGGCACCCCACGACCAGGGCCTAGGCGCGGCCGTCCTGGCAGCGCGCCAGCCAGTCCGCGGCCGCCACGAAGTCGGCGTCGGACGTGCCCGGCCGCACCTGCGTGCCCGCCGCGAGCGCCTGCGAGTCCACGCCCGCGCGCGGGTACGAGCCGAGGAACCGCACCTTCGGGCAGGTCCGCTTGAGTCCCATCAGGGTCTCGGCCACCCGGCGGTCGGTGATGTGCCCCTCGCAGTCGACCGAGAAGCAGTAGCGGCCCATGCCCTCGCCCGTCGGCCGCGACTCGATCCGCATCAGGTTCACCCCGCGCGCCGAGAACTCCTGCAGCAGCTCCAGCAGCGCACCGGGGTGGTCGTCGCCCAGCCAGACCACGAGCGACGTCCGGTCCGTGCCCGTCCGCGCCGCCGGGCGGGCCGGCCGGCCGGCCAGCACGAAGCGGGTCTGCGCGTTCTTCGCGTCGTGGATGTCGGTGACCAGCGGCTCCAGGCCGTACGTCGCCGCCGCGAACTCCCCGGCGAAGGCGGCGTCGTAGCGCCCCTCCTGCACCAGCCGTGCCCCGTCCGCGTTGGACGCCGACGACTCCCACAGGACGTCCGGCAGGTGCGCGGCGAGCCACTTGCGCACCTGCGGCTGGGCGACCGGGTGCCCGGTCACCGTCTTGATGTCGGTCAGGGCGGTGCCGGGGCGGACGAGCAGCGCGAAGGCGATTTGCAGCAGCACCTCGCGGTAGATCATCAGCGGGGCGCCGGTGGCGAGTTCGTCGAGGGTGGCGGTGACACCGCCCTCGACGGAATTCTCGATCGGCACGAGTGCGGCGGCGGCCTCACCGCTGCGCACGGCGTCCAGCGCGGTGGGCACGGACACCATCGGCACGAGCTCCCGGGTGGCCGCCTCGGGCAGGGTCCGCAGGGCGGCCTCGGTGAAGGTGCCCTCGGGGCCGAGATAGGTGTAGCGACTGGCCGACATACCGGGGCTCCTTGGGATCGCTTCGGGGGCTGATCGTCAGCCTACCGACCCCTTGGGGTCGGGCCCTCGGGATCGGCTCCCCCCGGACCAGGCCACGCGGCCGCACCGGCTCGGCCGGGCGTGGGGCGGCCCGAGGGACGGTTGCCCCGGCCCGCCGGGCGCGTGGGCACGTGGTGCCTGCGGCCCGTGAGTGGGGGCCGGCCGGGCCCGGGTCCTACGTACGCGCGGCCGGCATCCGGCTCCTGCCGTTGCCTACGGTGCGCGGGCACCGTGGCTCCGCCGGGCGTGGGGCGGCCTGAGCGGCGGTTACCCCGGCCCGCCGGGGGCGTGGGCACGTGGTGCCTGCGGCCCGTGGGCGCGGGTCGGCCGGGCCTGCTTCTGCTGGCGCGCGCGAGCGCACCGGCTTCGCCGGGCGTGAGGCGGCCCGAGGGACGGTTACCCCTCCCCCCACCGGGCGCGTGCGCACGCGTCGCGTGTGGCCCGTGGGCGGGACCGGCCGGGCCCGGGCCGCCGCAACCCCGGCGCCCACGTGACCGCGGCCTGGTCCGCCCCCCCTGCCCCCTACCCCTCCAGCAACCGCTGCCCCACGTACTCGCCCGGTGCGCAGCCGCCCGGGACAGCGAAGAGGCCGCTCGACTCGTGGCGGAGGAAGCGGGAGAGGCCGTCGCCCCGGTCCAGCTTGCGCTGGACCGGTACGAAGCCCTTGCGAGGGTCCGCCTGCCAGGCGACGAACAGCAGCCCGGCGTCCGGGGCCCCGTCGTCGAGGACGCCGTCCTGGTACGAGAACGCCCGGCGCAGCATCGCGGCCCCCCGGTTGGACTCCGGCGCCGCGACCCGGATGTGCGCGTCGCCCGCGATGGCCAGCGAACCGTCCTCGCGGATCTTGTCCAGGTCGACCGGCGTCGTCTCCGTGCCGCCGGACAGCGGCGCCCCGTCGGACTTGCGGCGCCCGATGACCTTCTCCTGGCGCTCCAGCGACAGGTGGTCCCAGCTGTCGAGCAACATGCGGATGCGCCGGACGACCGCGTAGGAGCCCCCGGCCATCCAGTCGCCGGAGTCGTCCGGCACGAACACCCGGGCGGCGAAGTCGGGATCCGAGGGCTTGGGGTTGTTCGTCCCGTCGATCTGCCCCATGAGGTTCCGCCCGGTCCGCGGCCGCGCCGTGGCGCCCGGCGTCCGGTTGAAGCCCGTCATCTGCCAGCGCGGCCGTACCGCGTCCCCGGCCTGCTTGCGCAGCAGCCGCACGGCGTGGAAGGCGACGAGCGGGTCGTCGGCGCCGATCTGCACCCACAGATCGCCGTCGCTCCGCTTGGCGTCGAGCGCGTCACCGGTGAAGGCGGGCAGCGGCTGAAGTGCGACGGGCCGCCGGGCGGCCAGTCCCGTGCGGTCGAAGAAGGTCCGGCCGAACCCGAAGGTGACGGTCAGCGCCGACGGGCCCGCGTCGAGCGCGATCCCGGTGTCGTCGCCCCGGGGCACCTCGCCCGCCATCAGCTCGGCCGCCGTCGCCGACCAGCGCCGCAGCAGGGCCGCGGCCGCCTTGCGGTCGGCGCCCGGCGCGAGGTCGAAGGCCAGCAGATGGCCGCACGCCTGCGCGGGGTCGGCGATCCCGGCCTGATGTTTCCCGTGAAACATCCGTTCGGTCTCGCCGACGCCGGAGAGGGCCGCCGGCTCGTCCCGCACGGCGTCGGCGGCGAACGCGCCGGCCCCGCCGCCCATGACGAGGCCGGCCGCGCCGACGGCTCCGGCGGTGCCCAGGAGCCGCCGCCGGCTGATCGTGTCGTCCTGCACCTGTTCAGCCATCAGTTGATCTTCACGTTCTCGATTTCCGTGACCTGGTCGATGTCGGAGGTCCGTACGGTCAGGGTGAGCTGCCACTCGCCGCCCATGGGCAGCTGGAAGCCGCGGGCTTCCCAGCGGCCGGTGTCCAGCCGCTTGAGGGAGGCGCGCAGCGGCCCGATCTTCTTCCGCGTCTCGGTGAAGGACACCTCCAGCTCCGGCACGTCCACGGGCTTGCCGGCCGGGTCGGTCAGGGAGACGCCGAGGGTGTTGTCGCCGGAGCGCGCCGGGTCGATGCGCACGGCGGCCGTGCCGCGCCCGTTCGTCCCGCCGGTGTCGTAGTCGATCGTCAGCTCGGCCGGTCCGGTGGCCGCCGGAGCCGTGGCACCGGCCGCGCCGGCCGCCTGCTTCTGTTCGGTTTCAGCCCGGCCGGGCTGTGTGCCGGTGAGCAGGGTGGTGACGGCGAGGACGACGACCGCGACGGCCGTCTCGGCGAGGACGGAGCGCCGCAGCCCGCTGCGGTTCTCGTCCCCGTCGCGCTTCCGCTTCCCGGCGGCCTTGGTGAGCGCGGCCTGCTGCCGGGCGAGCTGGGCGGCCCGCTCGGCGGTGACGCCGTCGCTCTTGCCGCTCCTCGCCGCCTTCACCGCGGGCGCCTTGGCCTTCCTAGGCTCCGTACGGTCCGCGAGGCGGCCCGTCCAGCGCCGGGAGAAGTACGCCAGCCCCACCAGGACGACCACCAGCCCGGCCTTGATCAGCAGCAGCCGCCCGTACTCGGTCCCGGTGAGCGCGCCCCACGAGCCGACCTGCCGCCAGGACTGGTACAGCCCGGTGGCCACCAGGACGCACACGGACGCGAACGCGAGCCGTGAGAAGCGCTGGACGGCGGCCCGCCGGATCGGCTCGCCCGTCCACAGCGTCGCGAGCAGGGCGGCCAGTCCGCCCAGCCACACCGCGACGCCCAGCAGGTGCAGCACGTCGACCGGCATCGCCAGCCACGGCTGGAGCCCGGCCGAGGCGTGCTCGGCCATCGCCCAGGTGGCCGCCAGCCCGGTCGCGACGACCGCGCCGCCGGCCCCGAGCCCGTAGGCCACGTCCCGGCGTTCGTGCCGGGTGCGGCCGTCGTCCTCGCGGGCGTAGGAGCCGAAGAGCACGGCGAGGAAGACGGCCGCGGCGCTCAGCAGCAGCAGCCGGGAGAGCAGGGCCGCGCCCGGCTTGGTGGCCAGCACGTCGCCGAGCACCGCGAGGTCGAACACGGCCGACGGGCCCCTGCCGCTCGTATAGGCCCCGCGCAGCAGCAGCAGCGCGACGGTGGAGCCGAAGAGGGTGAGCCAGCCGCCCACCGCGACCCGCTGCACGGGCCGCGACGAGCGGCACACGCCCGCGAAGACGCAGCCGCCGACCAGCAGGACGAACCCGGTGTACGCCGCGTACCGCCCGGTCCCGTACAGCGCGTCGACGGTCGGGTCGATCTTCGCCGTCGTCACTTTCGCCGTCGTCTTCGACGGCGCGCCTATGGAGAAGGTGAAGGCCCCGGCCACCGGGTGGCTGTCCTCCGACACCGCCTGCCAGGCCACCGTGTAGGTGCCGTCGGCGATGCCGCTGCGCAGCCCGACGGCCGCGGTACCGGACTTGCCGTCCACGTGCGCGGGCTTGCCCTCGTCGACGCGCTCCCCCCGCGGGTCGAGGACCCGCAGGGAGTCCGCGGTGAGCAGGACTCCTTCGGAGAAGGTGAGCACGACCCGCTGGGGTGCGGCCGGCACGACCGAGCCGTCGGCGGGGTCGGTGGAGGTCAGCGCGGCGTGCGCCGACGCGGTGCCCGCGCCGGGGCCGATCGCGCACAGCAGGGCGGCGAGCAGGGTGCCGAGGAGCGGCAGCAGCCGCCCGGCGGTCAGGGTCTTCATCGCACGTCAGTCCTTCGGGCGGAAGGTCGTGTTCTCGACGGGCACCTTGATCTTGATGGTTCCGGACGTGGCGAAGTGCAGGGTGAACTCGATCTTCTCGCCCACTTCGGGCTTGTGTCCGAGCTTGCCGAGCATGAGGTGGGTGCCGCCGCGCGCGAGCTTGAGCTCGCCCTTGGCGGGAACCTCCAGCGCGGCCGCGTGCTTCATCTGCGAGCCCTCGGTGGTGTGCATGGTGATGTCACGCGAGAGCGGGCTGGTGACGGAGGTGAGCTTGTCGGCCTTGCCGCCCTCGTTCCGGACGGTGAGGTACGCGGAGGCCATGTCGGTCATCGCGGGCCGCGGCAGGTAGGCGCCGCTGACGGACAGCTCGGGGTTGCCCGTGGACAGGGCGTTCTTCTCCGTCTGGCAGCCGGTGACCAGGAGGAGCCCCCCGGCGAGCACGAGCGGCAGGGCGACGGCGGTGGCGGTGGTGGACTTGGCGATCACGGGTTCTCCCCCTTGACGATCTTCGGGAGATCCTTGGCGTACTGGGCTGCGGTCGCGTCGGTGGTGTAGAGCCAGTGGCCCCCGTCGTCCTTCGGCGAGAAGCCGACGACCTCGGCGCCGTGGCTGACGGTGATGGAGCCGTCCTTCTCCTTCTTCGGCTTCTCCACGAAGATGCCGAGCGGTTTGGCGGCCGCCTGGATCGTGTCGAAGTCGCCGGTCAGGCCGACGATGTCCTGACCGCCCTGGGCGTCGAGCCACTCCCGGATGCGCTTGGGGGTGTCCCGGGCGGGGTCGGTCGTCACGAAGACGACCTTGAGGTTCTTCCGGTCGGCCTCGGGCAGCTTCTTGGCGCCTTCGGCCATGTCGGCGACGACGGTGGAGCAGACGTCGGGGCAGTAGGTGTAGCCGAAGTACAGGAGGACGGGGTGGCCCTTGGTCTCCTGGACCAGCTCGTACTTCTTGTCGGACGTGTCGGTCAGGACCAGGTCCGGCTTGGCCTTGGGGCTGTCCAGGGTGATCGGCATCTTCTTGGGCGCCGCGGAGACGTCCGCCGCGGGCTTGTCGCTGTCGTCGCCCGAGCCGCCGCAGGCGGTCAGGGCGAGCGCGGCGGCGGTGGCCAGGCCCGCCGCCAGGATCTTGGTGCGCATGGAGCTCTTCTCCAGGGTTCGGTCAGGGGTACGGGGGCGGCGCCGCGCGCACGCGCGTGCTGCCGCCCCCGCCGTTCCGGGCGTCGGCGTCAGGCCGAGCGACGGCGTACGGCGAGCACGCCGAAGGCGACGCCCGCGATGCCGACGACGATGCCGGCGATGCCGAGGGCACGGGCGGTGGTGTCGGAGCTGTCGCCCTTGTCGGCGGCGGCCTCGGTCTTGTCGCTCTTCGCGGCCTTGTCGTCGGCCGGCCCCGCGTTCTTGGCGGCGCCCTTGGCGATGAGCTTCAGGGTCGGGGCCGGGTGTTCGGCCTCGGCGCCGCCCGGCTTGGAGGCGTCGATCCAGCGGACGACGTCGTCGTCGGAGTAGGTCTGCAGCGCCTTGAAGACCATCTCGTCGGCGTCGGTGGGCAGCTGGCCGACCGACAGCGGGAACTGCTGGAACTGACCCGGCTCGATCTTGCCGCCGGACCAGATGATCTTGCTGACGGCCTCGTCGATCGTCTTGCCGTGCGACTGCAGCGGCTTGTCGAGCTTGCTCTTCTCGACCTTGACCTCCCAGCCGGGCACGGGCTGGACCGTCACGGAGGACAGCGGGTGCTTGGGGTCGAGGGTGACTTCGAGCTTCACCGTCGAGGCGTCGTTCTTCTCGTTCGGCACCTTGAAGGCGATGGTGCTGTAGCCGCCCTTCTCGGCGGTGCCGGGCTGCACGCTGACGTGCGCGGCGGCGGGGCCGGCGAGCAGCAGCACGCCGCCGGCGGCGAGACCGGCGACGAGGGGGAGACGGCGGCGGGCGGTCTTGGCGTTCATGGGGACACTCCACAGGCAGGAGGGACGGATAAGGGTGCTGGCGCGCGTGCGGCGACACCGCGCCCGCCCTCCCGTCCTCAGTGCCGGAGTGCGTCGCGTCGTCAGGCCGCGAGGGTGAGGCGCGGCGGTCCCCGCCTGATGACGACATGCTGGAGCACCGGCTCCGCGGCCGGCCGTTCTTCGTCCCCGTAGGCACCCCGGGCGGGCGCCGGGCCCCGGGCGGAGCGGCTGCTGCGCCCGGTCCTGGACGTGTTCCAGACCATGCCGCAGTTCGTGTACCTGATCCCCGTCGTCGCCCTGTTCGGC
>NZ_JBEYZW010000032.1:0-74417 GCF_040646215.1 Streptomyces sp. NPDC046215
GTCTCCGACGTGAAACGGTCACCCGTGAGCTGCATACCATCACCCGAGTCCCCCGCGAACCGGATGATCACCCGCTCCAGACGACGCACCTCCTTACCACCCACCCCGACCGCCCCGTCCGCGTGGGTTCGCGAGCTCCTCCCCTTATGCGGCCGTTCCGGTGACCTCGTCGGCTTGACCGGGCTACCGGGCTCCCTGGTCACTCCCCCAGCCTCCTTTGTGAGCGGCACAGCCGGCCGCTCGGCGTCACACATGGCGAATCCGCGTCATTCGGCTACGTACGTGCGACTCCGCCAGCGAAAGACACGGAGCTCGAGCCCGCCTTGGACCGTGGTTTCATCAGTGGGGTGGAAGTGTTCATAGCGATTGCCGCGGAAAACTTTGACCGCGGATTCAAGGTCCTCCGTGTAACGGATCCGTTCGTGGTGGTCGAGACCACTGTTCGGCCCACCAAGAAGAACGATGTTCGGTACGTTGTCAGACATCGCCGTACACTCCTCCGATTATTCGCCGCGAGAGCGAAGCTACGACCGCGAAGCGTCCGATAGCATCGGAACACGCATCCTGGCGCCGCAGGAACCCCTGTTACACGGGCCCTACGAAGAGGGGAACATTCAGGGGATGTCAGGGGTGTCTCGAGTCGGACGAGGCGTCGGGGTGTACGAGCACTCATCGACTTCGGCACCGGGCGGCCCCTGTCAGGGCGTACGCCTTGTCACTGACATCGGTCCCGTCGGTTCGACCTCAATGTGAGGGTCCATATCGACGGCACGATCTCCGGGGACGGTTGTCCCGGGTTGAGCAAATCCGGAACGGCGCGGACGCCGAGCCGGCCCCCGCCGTGGCCGGCCGGGTCCGTCAGTGTTGCTGGGACCTGTTGGAGAACCGGACGCGGTTGAAGCTGCTCGCGGGCCGGCGAGACGGCGGCTCCTGGTCGTGAGCGGTGAACAGCTCATCGGTGAACACCCCGAGCGCAGAGGCGATGCGCCACGCGGTCTCCGGACGGAGCCCACGGCGCCCATGCGCCACCAGGGAGATGAAGGCCTGCGTGACGTGCGCTTGCTGGGCCAGTGTTCTCTGGGAGAGACCCTTCAGCCGTACCAACTCGTCGAAGCGTTCCTTATCTCGCAGATGCATGGCGTCCCCTAGTCAGGGCTCACGCTTCTACAGTCCGTGAGCCGTCGGTTCAGAGCAACACAGTTATCGCCGTCTCCGCAATAACTCTCCGCGACCCTCGCGTGTCAGTTATGGACGGGCTTCCGCCCGGAGCCGCCCTGCGCGCAGCACGGTGGGAACATGGCGGCTTCGGGTGCTCCGGAGCGAGTTATCACCCGCCCGGTGACCCTTCGAATGAGGCTGTTATGACGCACGGGCTCACCGTGGTCTCCTGACCCGGAACGCTCCCCGGTGTGCGGTTCCGGGCGCCGGCCGACACCCGGACCGGGCATCCACGGCTCTTTGTCACGGAAGGCTTTCCGATCCTCCACGCGTAGGGAAAGGGCGGCGACGTGCGATGAACAGCCACGAACAGCCACGATCGTGCGCACGATTCCCGGGCCCTGGTCGGTATGCCCGAGAGAGCGTCTGCTCCACGATCAGCCCAGGTCGTCACCGCAACGGTCCAGGTGCGGGCCAGGCCGGGTCTCCGGCGGGCTCATCGGTGCCCCTCGGTGCTCGGACGGTGACCGGGCCTGCACCGGATCAGGGCGGCGGACGGATCCAGACGCGCGCCGGACCGCCTCAGAGGGCGGGGGCAGGGTGGTGTTCGTATAGCTCGCGGCGTCTTCACCGGGCCTTTCCGAAGCACTCGGACAGACGTATGCGCTCGGCAGCCCCAGGGGTAAAGAGTCAGTAACCACGCTTCTGCATAACCGCGTTGACGACACCAGGGGCTTCTGCGGTGGCGCCTCGGGCACGGCCCGGAGCTCTCCCGCCTACCCAACGCCTGTTTATATTCCAGCAGTTACTGCTTCGACGGCGCCTCGCCGACCCAAGAGGAACGGGACGGCATAGCGCATGAACCTTCGCCGGGTCCCTATTACGCCGCACACGGCAAGGGCGGTACCGGGCCGGGACGGGGCCCCGCCAAAGTCTCTTCTCAAAGATCGCCCGATCGTGTGAACTGGACATTCCGAAGAACCTCAACGCGAGTGACCAATGGGTTTTCTGAGGAGTTATCAGCTATATGGGAAATCGCCCGGGAAGAGAACATATCCAGCCATGCCGGATCGTTTCCTTCGGCAGTTCTCACAGGCACTCCGACTACCCGCGAAGGGACACTTAAGCCATCCATGGGGCACTTTGCGCCATTATCGCCGATCAATGATTCGCGATCACCACTCCAACATTCACGAGCCCGCGCTGACGACGACGCCGGCCTGTCGCAGAACCAGGCATCAAGGGGCCGACCCCTCTGCTTACGGAGGCAGCTGACGCTTTAGCTGCCACGCGTCCGACCACTCCGCTCCGAGGGCGAACCCGCTCCCAGGTACGGGGAGGAAGAAGCGTTCGATCAGGTAGCGCCGAGCCGCGTGCGGAACCTCCGCGGGACGGGCCGGCCCGGAACAGCGGACGGGCTCCCCTGCCCCGTGAGCACGCCCTCACCCGCGAACTCTTTCCCTCTTCCCAGCGCGTCTTCACCCCTCCGGCAAATACCCCTAGGAGGATAAACCCCACCGAGTTCGACCATTCCCCTTGTATCCAAGAGGGGCTGACCCCAGAGTGACCGGAATAATGGTTCCGCGATAGCGGAGCATGGGCATCAGGGCCTCGAGATCACATGGATTTCACACCCTGACCTTGACCGCACCCGAGCTTCTCAAAGCCACTCCAATTCGCGTGCATGCACAAACAGCTCAGGCAATGAGGGAACAGCCATGTCCACCAACCAGGAATCCCCGGTCCACCCGTGGCAATCCGGCGGCAGCCTTCCGGATCCCACCGCCCCCGCCTACCCGGTCCATCCCAGCATCCCGGTACATCAGCAGTTCACCACGACCGTACTGCCGCACCCTTATGCCATCCCGCGAGCCCGGCACGCCGCGATCAGCACCCTCAGCCAGTGGGCAGGGGGCCACGTCGACCAGGTGTTCCGTGCAGAGCTGGTCATCGGCGAACTTCTGGCGAACTCCATCCGGCATGCGCTACCGCAGGAAATCAGGCTGACCCTGACCGAGGGGGACGGCGCATTGGTGATCGAGGTGGAGGACGGCGGTGGGCCCACGTGCCCTTCGACACCGGTGAGGGTGCCCGAGGACTGCGAGTCCGGGCGCGGCCTGGGCATCGTCTCGGCTCTGGCACACTCCTGGTCCTGGCACCCTGCGGCGAACGGACGGCGAGTCACCTGGGTGTACGTACCCCCCACACCCTGCTGATCCACGCCGGGCGCCTTCGCAGGACCCGCCGGTGGCAGAGCAACCTCTCGCAACCCCCGGGCACACGCCACCCTGCAGAAGAAATACCAGGGCGACCGGCCGCCCATGACCGGCCGATCGCCCTGGCGCCTCGGCGGGCCGCACGTCAGGATCGCGCGACCCGAGCGTCGGATCCCCCCAGCGCCACCTGCAGTCGCGCGGGCAACTGCTGGCGACGGGAAATACCCAACTTTCGGAATACTTTCGTCAAATGCTGCTCGACTGTGCTCACCGTGACACAAAGTTTGATGGATATTTCCCGGTTGGTGTTTCCATGAGCGGCCAGGACGGCTACCCGCATTTCCGATTCGCTGAGCCCCGTCCGGGTCCTCCCCGCATGCTCCTCTCTTTCCCCGCCGGGAATGATCTCCTCGCAAAGAGGTTTGGCCCCGCATTCCTTGGCCATCCGCCACGCGCGGCGCGTCAGAATGCTGGCCCGCGCCAGCTCGCCCATGCCCTGATGGGCTGCACCGAGGTCGGCCAGCGCCCTGGCCAATTCGAGGCGGTCGCCACAGGTCTGGAGCGCGTCGACAGCTTCCGTGAGCAGCCGGGGCCGCTCGGCGGACTCCACCAGCCTCGCGCACAACCTCAGCGAAACGCCCAGGACGTGCGCACTCCTGCCCCGGCTTCTCGACAGCTGCTCCTTGATCAGCTGGCCGGCCCGGGCTCGGTACCCGAGCCGTAGAAACGCCTGGGCGGCGTCGGTGCGCCAGGGCAGGATCTCCGGGCAGTCGAGCCCCCACCGCGTGGCGATGCGCCCGGCATTGATGAAATCGCTGACAGCGGCAAGGGCACGGTTGGTGGCCAAGTAGAAGTGGCCGCGCGCCCGCAGGTATCCGAGTCCGTAAGTACTGCGGTACAGCGTTTCGGGTACCGGGCGGTTGACCCTCTGCGTCGCTTCGTCATATCGGCCCATAACAGTGAAAACCATGATGAGGGTTGCAAGCGGGCTGCCCATGAATACGCTGTCGCCCCCCGGCGGCACGCATGTCATTGCCTGGTCAGCCTGCTCCTCGGCATCCTTCAGGAGCCCCAGTGACAGGGAGATCTCCGCCTGCACGGCGGCGAATTCCGCCTGCCACCCGGGAGCTCCCCTGCGAGTGGCTTCACTGAGCAACTTGTTGCACCAGTGCACTGCGCTGTCGGTCTTCCCGGCGCGGGCAAGCGTCCGAACAGCGTTGGTGACCAGAGGCAGGGTCGTGTCGCCGAGGGGGAAATGCCGCAGGACATGCGCAGCGGACTCCGCGGCGGACGCGCTGGAACCGTCACCGGGCATGGACCACGCAGACGCGGCAGCGGCCAGCCCCGGGACCTCACCCGACGCGGCCTGCACGGCCTCACCCGATTCCTGCGCTGTCGGACGACCGAAGGCATGAGCGAAAGGGACCGGGTACTCAGCCGAAGCCCACAGCCCGGAGAGGTGACAGTGGACATCGGTCGGACGCCCGGCAGAATCCCGTCGCCCGGGCAGACGATCAAGAGCCTCACCGGCTTCGTCCAGGCAGCCCCGAGCGATCAGGAGACCGGCCAACGAGGCAGTCTGCGTCGCACCGAGGTTCCCGGCGTGCAGGTCGGCCACGAGCTCGGTGAGGCGCTGTGCCGCAGCCGAATGGTTGATACGCCAGGTGGTCAGGGCGAGCCTGATTCTGATGTCGGCCCGCTGCTGTTCGTCAGCACACATGCCAAGAGACAGCTCCAGGCAGGCATTCGCCAGCGTCACCTCGTCATCAGCCAGTGCCTCTTCGGCAGCGTGACGCAGAATCGGTACCGCCCATCGGTCCGCCGCGTGCCCCGTCGCAAGAAGGTGCCGAGCGATTTCCAGCGCCGGAGCTCCCCTGTCGTACAGAAGCTTCGCCGTGCGTTGGTGCAGGCGGGAAAGGTGTCCCGGAGGCAGGGCGTCGAGTGCCGCCGCCGCGATCAGCGGGTGACGCAGACGTCCCGTTTCCGTCAGTCCGGCCATATCCAGGGCGCGAAGCCCCCAGGCCACGGATGCAGCACTCCGGTGAAGGACCTTCGTCAGGGTTTCAGAGCTACCGGACGGTCCGAGCACAGCAAGCGCGCCGGCGATTTCCCGCGGAATCGGTCCCATGCTCGACACACAGGCGAGCGCGGCCCGGTAGAAGTACCCCCCGACAGCCACCTGTGAAGAATCCCCCGAAGGGTCCGCGGACTCGCCCGGCATCGTTGCCTCGGCGGGGGCCGGGTAGGGAATGCCCCGTCGGTGCTCTTCGAGCAAGGACCGCAACAGCAAGGGATTGCCGCCGGTGGCTCCCAGAACGTAGGCCAGGATGTGGCTCTCCGCTTGCTGCTCGGACCGGGTGCTGAGAAGCCTGCTCACCCCGTCCCGCGAGAGCGGGCTCAGCACAACGCGATGAAATGCGGGCAGCCGCAGAAAATCTGCGTCCGGCACCGGATCGGTCGATTGGTGAGAGGGGTCCACCGTGCAGATCAACAGGATGCGAGCGCGCCGGGAAGTACGAACCGTGTAAAGCAGACACTCCAGCGACACGCTGTCCGCATGCTGCATGTCGTCGATCGCGATCACCAAGGGGGCCGCCGAGGCCATGCCTCGGAACACCGCGCACAGCTGCTGCATCGTCACTGTCCAGCCCGGTTCGCCCGATGTCGGCGACCCCACGGCTCGACCCACCGATGGGGTTTCGGCCTCGCCGCCGTTGAGGAGGATCCTCGCAAGATCCACCTGACGATCGTGAGGGATCTCTTGATTGTTCAGCAACTGGCGCAGGACATTCAGCGGGACGTGCCTCTCCGCACCCACCCCGCCGGCGCTCAGCACCAAGGCCCCCGACGCCGCCAGGTCACGGGCAACCTCCGCAAGGAAGGTACTTTTCCCGCAGCCGGCTCCGCCTTCGGCAAACACTACGCCTGCCACGCTCGACTTGCTTGCGCTGAAAGCCGCCCGCACTTGGTCGAGTTGCTCACTTCGATCGACCAGTCCCACGCTCTCGAGCCCAGGACAGGAGTCGACGACAACGCCTCCCTGCAGCTCGTGCTCTGACAACTCAACATTCCGCATTTGGCACCTGATCTCAGGGACGATCGGCTCTGCCCTGGACAGCCGATCCTGAACAACCGCTCTCCTGTGACCGCAGCACAGGCTCAGCGTCGCAAATGCCGCCCGGTGTCACAACCGGCGGCCGGAGCCACCGCCCTGCCGTTCGTCATGGTCGCGCTGCTCCTCGCTGTACCACCTGTCGAGAACCTTGCTCAGCTCACTGAGCATTTCCCTGATGGCGACTACCGAATCAGCGGTGCTGACTGCCGCCATCTGGTGATCCGGCGAAGACGCGACCTCCGGCAAAGCGTTGTCCGATGTACTACTGACCATGGCTGCTCCCCTCAATCCTTCGGGCCGCGTTGACGCGGTACGAGACCGGAGAAAGACGCCACTTGCCGCGTCCGCTCCCCCTCGGGGGCTGCAGGGCGGCCCCCGTCCACCGCTCCCGGTGCGGAATCACGGAAGAGTTCCTGAGTGGGAACACCGAGTACCGAGGCCACGAGCCGGGCCGTCTCCGGTCCGACACCACACCGCCCAACTGCCATCAAGGCAATGATCGGGGCCGGAACTCTGACTCGCCGGGCGAGCACACGGTGTGACATGCCTTTCAATCTCAACAGATGATTGAAACGCATCGGGTCTTGAAGATACATTTCGAGCCCATCCTCGACGGCGGTACCGAAGCACATCCCGTGCGTATTTCGTTCCACAGGTCTATCCGGTTATCGCTCCCGGAAGCAACCGCAGACCGCAATCGCTGCCCTCCGGTTATCACTCGACCGTCAAACATGGCATTTCAGCGCCCCGCATTGGCGCCCTCGAATAATCTGGTGGTTATCGGCTTCCATTCCCCCATCGAGGGGTACGGACGACGACATCACGCAGGGAGAAGTAATCGGCTGCCCTGACAGTGTGGTGAGGAGCATCCAGCAATGGCAGGCGAAGAAGAGCCGCTCGGGAAAGGAAACAGCCGGAGCACGAGCCTTACCGTCCTGATGGAACACAACCTCTTGTCCTGCCTTACGCCAGCGGACCGGCCGCCCGCGCGGTGGGGTGCACGGGCGGCCGGGGGCGCGGACGGGCAAGAGGGGTGCTGTGCCCGCCCGCGCGGGGGGAGACGGTCTCGTGAACGTCCTCGTTCGCTCACAGCTATATGGCTGTGCGGCTTCAGCCATATAGCAACGACCGCTCCTGGCATGTGAAGCTGCTGGAGCAAGGAGGCCGGCATCCAACGATACGGAGGGCGAAGGCGCAGCCGGACAACTCATGACAACGGCAGGCCAACTATTAACCCTCGTTCTCCATCATATGTTCGGCGCAATGACCCGTTGCCATTGCCGATGACGAAGTTCATGCTCCGTAAACTAGCCGAGGGCGGCATGCTGCATAACCCCTAATTCCAGCATGCGTGCCCTCGGCAACGGGTCTGGGGTGATCTGGGGTTCAACGCGGGCCGCGACGGGTCTTCGCTTCGCTTGCCCATGCTGAAAGCGCGGCACGGTCGACGAAGCGGCCCACGTTGCGGTCCAATCCATCAGCCGAACTGTACTGGTGAAAAGTCCAGGGATGTTCAATAGCGGGGTGTCCGGCAGGGTGGTCGGGGTCAGCGATCCACAGACCGTCGCCCGCCCGGCTGGTGGTGTCGCGGTGCAGCCAGTAGTCACGATTGCAGTAAAGGACCACCCTATGGCCGGGTGCCGCAGAGCGAGCTTCGGCAATCCACCGGTCCTTGTCCTTGCACGAGACGCCGGGATCCTCCCAGTCGAGGGCCAGCATGTGGCCTGCCCGCGGTTGGGCCTCACCTAGGAAGTAGTCCACTTGCGCGGCCATTGAGCCCGGGGTGACGTAGTGATAGAAACCAACGACCAGCCCTTTCCGCTCCGCCCGGTCACGTTGCGCCATCCATTTCGGGTTCGTGTATGAGGTGCCCTCGCTGACTTTCACGAAGACGAAGTCACTCCCGCCGATGGGGTAGTTCTTGCGCTGGTGGCTGCTGACGTCGATTCCGTGAATCATGTGAATCTCCTGTGACCCATACTGCTTAAAATCTAGCCACCTTGGAGTTCGCCATCCACCCCTACTTCCCCTGCTGTTAAGAAGCGCCCGACGGGTATCTCGCCCGTCGGGCTTCGCGTGGGCCGGATACGGGGCCACGTAACCCAAACCGGTCAGTCCCGTAAGCCCGGTCACTCCGGTACGACTTTTGTCATGGGAGAAGCGGGACGCCCAGCTCTGCCCGCGAGATCCGCCGGCCGGAAGGATCAAGAACGTCGGAGAAACGAAACAGCACACCAGGAGAGCGGCACACATGATCGACATCACCAAGCGGCAGGCCGAGGGCACCCCCACTGCCGACCTGTCGGACGTGAAGCCGCTGCCCGCGTGGTTCTTCGCCTTCGAAGGCACCCTCGGTGCGGCCTTCGACCTGTGCAAGGCGTGGGAGGGCGCATGGATGGTCCTCGTCGCCCTCGCCGCTGTGAACATCGTGACCGGGCTGACGGTGCTGCGCCGCCGCACCAAGGTGGTGAAGGCGATGCTTAAGAACTCCCGGACTCGCAAGATCGTGTTCGCCCTGGTGGCCCTGCGGCTGGGCGCCCACGGCCTGTTCGCCCTCATCGGCACCCCGGTCACGTCCACGGGCGGGCACCTCGCGCTCGGGCTCGTCATGGCCTCAGCGACCGTGACGCTGCTGTGGTACGACCAGCGTGTCACCTTCCGCGCCCTGGGCCTGACCGGCCGAGCGGTCTGACATCACATGGCATGCGCCATCGTCCTCAGCGCTCCGCAGTGAGCTGAACCGGCCCCGCTGCGCGAACCGCCGTCGTAAGAGGGTGTTGGAAATTCCCCTGATCGAGTGGGCGACGGTGCTGGATGCTGCTGGTTGTGGCGTCTGGAGAGGCCGTTCCGCGGTACTGTCGCGAGTGCTCTGATCCGCTGTCGTTGGGGATACCGAAGACGGCGTCGTTCTGCTCGTCGAAGTGCAGGTCACGGCGATGGCGGAGGCTGCGGCGGGCCCGCGATCGGGTCGTGGCGATGAAGCTGGGCCAGACGGCTGCGTGTCCGGTGTGCGGGCGGTGCTGGACGGTGGGTGTGGAGCGGAGTCGCTCGGCGGTCTACTGTTCGCCGCGGTGCCGGGTGCGGGCCATCCGCGCGCGGCAGGCGTCGCGGAAGGGCGTTACCGAAACGCCGTAGGCGAATGCCCCACCGGTCCCTTCCATCCCGCCCGTTTTGCACGGGCGGGTCCGCGACCGCGTCCCGGCCGTCCGCAAGATCGAGCACACCATCGAATACCTCGATCTGGTCGGGTCGTGTCACCAGTTCGTGGCCACCCTCGGCCGGCTGGTTCCCCGGCTGCGGGGCCAGGAGTTCAGCGACGACGAGCGCGAGCATGTGCGCCGGGGAGTGACTAGGGTCCGCACCGCGGCCGACTGGCTGGAGGCGGCGATGGACCGGGGGAACTTCACCTCGACGAGCAACTCGTCCAGCTCCTCAAAGGTGAGTGACCGTGGCAGGCAAAGCCCGGCCGGTCGCCGAGCACTACGGCGGCCTGGTCCGGCCGGCGTTGAAGGAAGCCCGCCCCACAGGACTGCACACCCGCCAGTTCGTCGCCGCAACGAGGCTGATCCCGTCGAAGGTCGCCCGCGGCGTCGAGCACCTGCGCGACGTCGGGGCCGCTGAGCACCTAACTCCGATCATCTGGCGCCGCCGGGACGGCTACATGTTCTCCGATGAGCCCGCGGACTGGATCGAGTACGAGAAGAAGCAGTTCCGGATCATCCTGGGCCGGCTGACTCGGGTGATCACGGAGACGCTCGACCCCCACCTGGCCCGCCACCCCGAAGACGAATGGGCCCGCCTGGCCGTCGCACAACTCATCGGCGTCCGCGCGACCCTGAACCAGCTCGCCAAAGCCTAGTGCTGTGACCAGGAAGGTTCGCCGGGTGGGGGCGGCCAAGCGGTTGGATTGGCCGGGCCGGCTGGGCACTGGGCATGGGAAGATCGCGCCGTGACTCTCACCCTGCATGACATTGACGGCGAACACTCGCTGACGCTCGCTGCCGGTGACCTGGCCGCCGATGCTGCAGTAGTTGCCGCCGGACACGAGCCGAATGGGTACTTCTGGGAGGGCCTTGTGCAGTTCGCCTGGCCGGATCTCGCTGAGCACCTCGATTACGACAGCGAGGGTGGCATGTTCTGTGCGCTCGGGAGCCTGAGTGACCTCACGCAGCTCAAGGCTGCCCTTGAGCCTGTGATCTCGAATTCCAGCGCAGTTCGCGAGATCGTTGCCCGTGCCGAGACGGCAGGCTTCGAGTTCGACGACTAATGCTGTGACCAGCAGGTCTTCCGGGTTCAGGCCGCAAGCTGGAGAGTTCTGCCGCCCCAGCGGATGTGTTTCTCGCTGCGGATCCGTGCGCGCTCTCGTCGTTGGGCGGCGAGGACGTCGGGGTGGCGGGCGTTCTGGTTGCGCCAGCGCAGGTAGGCGTGCAGGGCCCGAGTCTGGACGGTGTGGTTGGGGTGGTTCGAATTGGCGAGGGTGAACTGCCGCAGGGGGCCGAAGTGGGCCTCGATCGGGTTGGCCCAGGACGCGTAGGTCGGGGTGAAGCAGAGCACGACCTTGTTCCGGGCGGCCCAGCGGCGGATCCGCCAGTTCAGGCGCGCGGACAGGCTGTCGAGGATCACGTAGATCGGGGCGCCGTCCGGGCGGGCCGCGCGGATCGACCGTAGGGCAGCCCACGTGTGGTCGATGCCCTTGCGCCGGCGGACCACGCCCCACAGCTGATCGTCGCCGACCGAGTAGCAACCGTGGAAGTAGGTGATGCCGTGGGTGCGGCGGTAGGTCGCCGGCAGCCGTTCCGGGCTCCCCTTCGGAGCCCAGCACGATCCCGCGGTCGGGCGGATGCCGAGCGGCCCGAACTCGTCCAGGGCGAACGTCCGGTCCGGCCGCTCGGTGAGGGCGAACTCGATGCGGTCCAGCTTGGTGTCGAAGTCCGGGTCCGGGGACTCCTTCCAGGTTTTCGTGCGCTGGAAGGAGATCCCGCGGCGGATCAGGAGGCAGCGCAGGGCCTCCCGGCCGATCCTCACCGTGCGGGCAATGTTGCGCTGCAGGTAGTCGGCGAGCTTGCGGATCGACCAGCGGGTGAAGGGCTTGCCCAGTGCGGTGGGCCGGGTGGTGGCCGTCTCGACGACGAAGTTCTCGTCCTCAATGCTCAGCAGGCGGGGACGGCCTCCCGCCCACCGAGGGTCCAGACAGGCCAGGCCCATCTCGTTGAACCGGTGGATCACATCCCGGACGGTGTCTTCGTCGGCCTGGACCAGTTGTGCAATCGCCGGGACCGGGCTGCCGCCCGACGAGGCCAGCAGCATCATCGCCCGCCGGAACCGCACCGAACTGGTGCTTCCCCGCCGAACGATCCGCTGCAGCTTCTGCCCCTCCTGCTCGGTCAGCCGGCGGACCCTCACCGGTGCCATACACGCCCCCTGCCACACGCCGTCCTGACATCCAGCACAACGAGCGGCCCGGCAAAGGTTACCGGTCACAGCACTAGTGTGATGCGCCCGAAATCCTGAGGGTTAGTTCTGCTTGGTTGTCTGGTGGGCTGCTCTCACTTTGGTGAGGTAGTCGGCGAGGGAGTGGAGGATCTCGTCGGCGGTCTTGGTCCATCGGAAGGGCCTGGGGTTCTGGTTCCAGGTGTCGATCCACGCTCTGATGTCGTCCTCGAGGGCTTTGACGGAGGTGTGGACGCCGCGGCGGATGAGTTTGTCGGTGAGCAGGCCGAACCATCGCTCGACCTGGTTAAGCCAGGAGGACCCGGTCGGGGTGAAATGCACGTGGAAGCGGGGGTGCCTGCCCAGCCAGTTCCTGATCTCGGCCGTGTTGTGGGTCGCGTAGTTGTCACACACCAGGTGCACGTCGAGTCCGGCGGGCACGGCCTTGTCTATCGTGACCAGGAACTTCTTGAACTCGACGGCCCGGTGACGGCGGTGCAGTTCTCCGATGACGGTGCCGTCGGTGATGTTGAAGGCGGCGAACAGGCTGGTGATCCCGTGCCGCAGGTAGTCGTGGGTCCGCCGTTCGGGCATGCCCGGCATTATCGGCAGCACCGGCTGGGACCGGTCCAGAGCCTGGATCTGGCTCTTCTCGTCCACGCACAACACCACCGCCCGCTCGGGCGGGTTGTGGTAGAGCCCGACCACGTCGACCACCTTCTCTACGAACTGCGGGTCGGTGGAGAGCTTGAAGGTGTCCTGCAAATGCGGCTTGAGGCCAAACCGCTTCCAGATGCGCCCGACGGTCGACTTCGATAACCCGGTGTGCTGGGCCATCGAGGCCCGCGACCAGTGCGTGTCCTTGCCCGGAGAAGACTCCAGGGTCGCCACGATCACCTCCTCGACCTGGTCGAGGAGGACCGAAGGCGGCCGGCCCGGCCGGGGCTCGTCATGCAGGCCGTCCAGGCGCCGGGCGACGAACCGGGCCCGCCACCGCTCCACGGTCGATTCATCTACCCCCAGATCCGCCGCAGCCTGCTTGTGCGTCCCGCCCTCCGCACACCGCAGCACGATCTTCGCGCGAAGGGCCAGGAACTGCGACGTCTTCGCCCGCCGGGCCCACCGCGTCAGCTGGGCCCGCTCGGCCTCACTCAGAACCAGGTCCGCTTTCGGCCGCCCCCCACGGCCGGCATCCTCAAGCCCTGCCATCCGTTCCGCGGCGAAGCTCCGGCGCCACTTGTACACCGTCCTGACGGCAACGCCCAAAGCCCGCGCAACAGCCATGTTCGTCATGCCATCAGCACACGCCAGGACGATCCGGGCCCGCTCGGCCACACGTCGGTCCGGCAACCCCGCCCGGCGCACCAACTCGGCACGCTCAGCCTCGGACAGCACGATCTCCACAGCGGACGGCCCCGGATGCGACATGGCCAACACGGTAGCAACTAACCCTCAGGATTTCGGGCGCATCACACTAGCCGGCCGGCATGCCCGCACGCTCACGCCGCCGTCGCTACCCCTCCGACACCACCGTCGCCGAGTGGGCTCTGCTCGAGCCCCTGCTGCCGGCGGAGGCATGCCAGAAGAAGACCGGCAGCCGACCCGAGAAGTGGCACCGCCGCGACATCGTCGACGCCATCCGGTATCTGGTCGACAACGGGGCGAAATGGCGTGCTTTGCCTGCGGACTTCCCGCCGTGGTCGACGGTCTACTACGCCTTCCGCAGGTGGGTCCGCGCCGGCGTGGTGGCGTCCATCCGACCAGCTGCGCCGCCGGATCCGCACCGGCGGCGCCGCAACGTCCGCGACTACGAGCGCCTGTCCGAGCATGCGGAAGCACACCTGACCTGGGCGCTATCACCCTCATGACCCTGCACCGACTTCTGGGACAGGCAAAACCCAACCCGGTAACGCAGGCCCTCAGCCCTCCTGCCCGTCCTCGCCGCCTCACCAGACCGATCCCGCCGCCAGCACAGGACCCCTCCGGGAGCGTGCCCTGAAGACGGCATGGTTCTGGCCGCGCCCGCCCAGGCCGCGCCACCCTTCACGAAGAGGCCGATCCGTGGGCGGGCTTTTCGAACAGACTGTTACCGGAAGCGGTTGATGTGCTCGCAGGTGCGACGGTTGGGGATTCCTCGCTGCTCTGTGTAGTTGTAGGTGTCGTTGCCCGGACCGCACTGGGTCGATGCGGTCACGCCGCCTCGGACAGTGATGGTGTCGTCGCCGCCTTTGGTGTCGAGCGGGCCACTGACGAAGGCACGTCCCTTGGCCCTGCTACTGCGGCTTTTACCCCCTTCCAGTGTGATGTCATCGCCGCCTGGCGTGCCCATCAGCTCCCCGATGAAAAACCCGACGCCTCCCCACCCTTCACCACTTCCTCGGCCGCTGTCCCCGCCGGTGATGTCGATGGAGACGCCCTCGGGTGCTGTTCCGCCTTCCATGACACCCCTCCAAACCGCCACCCCTCCGTCGCCGCTGTCGCGCCCCCCAGGGGCGGCATCACCCCCGGTACCACCGTCGATGGTCAGGGAACTGTGCTGGTCCGCGCCGACGATGACCCGGCCGGCATCCAGGCCCCGACCTCCCGTGGCTCCGTCGCCGGGCTTGCCATTGGAGGCGGCGCCACCGATGCCTCCGGCCCCGCCGCGGAGGGTGATCAGGTTGATCCCCCGGCCGCCGTCGACGACCCCGGCTTCCACACTGTCACCACCCAGTCCGCCGTAGCCGCCCTTGCCGAAGCGGGCGAAGGAGGTGCCTCCCTTGCCTCCGTTACCTCCGATGAGCGTGATGATGTCGTTGCCCGCGCCACCGAGCACCGTCCCACCGCTGCCGACAGCGTTCTCCCCGTCCCCTCCGTTGTCGGCGTCCGCTCTTCTGCCGCTGGTGTTGCTGCCGGGGGCGCCGTTGCGGCCGTGGACGGTGATGGTGTCGTTGCCGTCACCGCCGTCGATGGTGCCGTGGACGGTACCGGTGACCTCGATGGTGTCGTCGCCGCTGGTACCGGTGACGGTCTGCCCCTTGGGCACACCGTTGGTGCAGGTGATGTGGGTCCCGTCGCGGGTGCAGCCGGCCGGATCGGCCGCGTGCGCGCTGGCCGGTACGAAAGCCAGGTGTGCCGCGGCCAGCGACACCGCGACGGTGAGATGGGCCCGGCCGGCCCGCTGACGCCGCACCGGAAGATGATCGGTCACTGCACTCCTTCGCCACACGCAAGCAAGGTGGTCACACCGCACGGCCGGGACGGACCAGACACCGCCACCACTGACCGCCGACCGTGACATAGGACTCGGTGCCAGCAATAACGACCAGACCGATAAACAGGTAACCGCATATACCTGAAAAGAGGGGCCATCCCTCACTGCGGCTTCACCACCACCCGAACAGGTCCGGAGTTTCCCCGACTCCACGTAGTCAGGCCCGAGGGTGAGGGTGGGTTGGCTACCGAACCCGCGACGCCTCAACCGGGCGCGGGCGGCGGGCAAATTTTCGCCCGGTGTGATGACCATTTTTCGTTGGACGGTGTCACTCCGAAGGGGCCCTCCGGTCACCAAGACCGCGTCGGCGGTTGCGGCATCGGACCGTATTCACCCGTCAGATACAACCGGGGCGCGCTTGAGATGACGTGCAACCAGCACCTGAAGACGGCGGCCGACGCTGGGTACCGACCCTCACGCCACCAGCCCGGCGCGACGAGGTCAGCTCCCGCCGTTCAGCGAGTCGGGCCTGCCGGTACGAACAGAGATCACCCTGGGCATTCCAACACGCTCTAAGCTTGTTCTCTTTCTTCTGGCATCGAACGGTGTCCCGAACGAGGTCACTCACCTGGGCATTCGCCGGACATGAGGGCGGCCTTCGTCTGATCCTGTGCTCCGTCACGAGGAGAACCAGTCGAAGGCCGTTGTCATGAGTGTGGTGTGCCCGGATGTTCGGCGGGAAGCGTTCGCGGAAGCATCACGCTTCCGAGCAGAGTTCTACGAGTGTCTGGCCGCCCGGCGTGACGAAATGTTCGAACTGGCCGACGCGCTGTTGTGCGTCGACGGGTCGGTCACCTCGCCGGTGGACCTGACGATGGTGCCAGAGCACCGGCGTGGGCACGGCGCGTTGTACGGAGCTCTCAACCGGGGCCGGACCGACGTCGAGAGGCTGCGGACCCTGCTCGCCGGGCTGCCGTTGCCCCGGTTCGAGGGCGGACGCCTGGTGCTGGCGGTCGACGTGTCGCCGTGGCTGCGCTCGGACGCGCCGTGCTCGGCAGACCGGCTGTTCTGCCACGTCTACGGCCGAGCGAAGTCCGCCTCCCAGTTCATCCCGGGTTGGCCGTACTCCTTCGTCGCCGTCCTCGAACCGGGAGCCACCTCGTGGACGTCGATCCTGGACGTGGTCCGGCTCGGACCCGAAGACGATGCGACCGTCGTCACCGCCAACCAATTCCGCGCCGTGGCTGAGCGGCTCATCTCGGCCGGCCAGTGGGCGCCCGGCGACCCGGACATCACGATCGTCCTGGACGCCGGTTACGACGTCACCCGCCTGGCCTGGGTCCTGCGGGATCTTCCTGTCGAGCTGGTCGGGCGGATCCGCAGTGACCGGGTGATGCGGCTGCCGAAGCCCTCGCTCAAGGAGTACACCCTGGCCTATCCCCAGGGCGGGCGACCGCCGAAACACGGCAAGGACTTCCGCTTCGCCAAACCCGAGACCTGGCCCGAGGCGGCGATCACCACCGTCACCGACACCACCAACTACGGCAAGGCCGAAGCCCAAGCGTGGGACCGGGTCCACCCGAGGTTGACCCACCGCTCGGCCTGGCTGGAGCACGACGGTGAACTCACCGTCGCCGAGGGCACCTTGGTCAGGCTGAAGGTCGAGCATCTCTCCAAGGAACGGGAGGCACCGCCGGTCTGGCTGTGGTCCTCCAAGACCGGCGCCGCCCCGGAAGACGTGGATCTGTGGTGGCAGGTGTTCCTCAGGAGATTCGATCTTGAGCACACCTTCAGGTTCGGAAAGCAGATTCTCGGCTGGACCACCCCGAAGGTCCGTACTCCCGAGGCCGCGGATCGGTGGACATGGCTCGTGGTCGTCGCCCATATCCAGCTCCGGCTCGCCCGGCCCCTCGCCGAGGACCTGCGCCGACCCTGGGAGAAACCGGTCACCTCCGACCGGCTCACCCCGGCCCGCGTCCGCCGGGGGTTCAGGAACATCCGAGCCCACCTCGCCTGCCTGGCCCGCGTTCCCAAACCCCGAGGAGCTGGCCCCGGACGGCCATCCGGCGCCAAGAACAAGCACCGGGCACCCCGCTACGACGTCGGCAAAACCGTCAAACGCCCCGAGATTCTTAAGGACATCGGCAAGCCCGGAAGATCTTGGTAGACAAAGAACAAGCTAAGCCCTTGCCTGTCACCCCGCATAGAACGCGCTTTCCTACAGCGCACAAACCCGTGACACCGAATCCCCCCACGGCGTTCGCCCACCGCCCCGTACGGGCTAATGACCCACGAGACGGCGTCGTGGCCTCAGGTGCGCAGGGATCATGCACCTCTTGTGAGAACGTCATATGAGTCACGCGAGTCGCATGTGGACTCGGCAACCAAGCCACGTGCGGTGGTGGTGACCGGGTGCTCTTCCGGCATCGGCCGTGCGGTCGCCCTGCGCCTGCTGCGCGCGGGGTATGCGGTCCATGCCACGGCACGTCGCGTCGGGGACATGGAAGACCTCGCCCGCGCAGGAGCCAAGGTCGCGCGCGTCGACGTCACCGACGCGACGTCCGTGAATGACTGCGTCCGCGAAGTGGAGGCCGTTCACGGACCCGTCTGGGGCCTGGTGAACAACGCCGGCTACGCCCTGGCCGGGCCGGTCGAGGACATCGGTGTCGAGCAGGTGAGGCACCAGTTCGAGGTCAACGTCTTCGGTGCGCTGCGCATGGCACACGCCGTTCTGCCCGGCATGCGCTCCGCGGGCGAGGGCCGCATCGTCAACATCTCCTCCGTGGCCGGCCGGTTCTCTCTGCCCGGAGGGGGCTGTTACCACGCCAGCAAACACGCGCTGACCTGCCTCAGTGACACATTGCGGCTGGAGACGCGACCCTTCGGCGTACGCGTGAGCACCGTGGAACCCGCCGCCGTGAACACCGCGTTCATCGACACCGCCCTGCGCGTCCTCGCCTCAAGCGGCCGGGGCCTACCGGCCTACCGGACTTTCCGTGCTGACCTGGACCGCTACTACCGACAGGTGCAGAGCCGGCCCCGCCGTCACGGCCTCGGCACGCCGCAGACGGTGGCCGCCGCCGTCGAACGAGCACTGAGCGCGCGGACCCCCAGGCCGCGCTACGTCGTCGGCGCGGCCGCGCACCTGTGTCTGGGACTGCATGACGTACTCCCCCGGGCCTGGTTCGAGACGGTGGTACGCCTCGCCTTTCCCCTGCCCGGGCCGGGGGGATGACCGGTGCGCCAAAACTGTGTGCTCGCCGCCCTGTGCGCGGCCCTCATGCTGCTCGGGATTGATCAGACCGTTCTCAACGCCGCGCTGCCGGACATGCAGCGCGAGCTGCGGCTGACCGCCGCTCAGCTGCAGTGGGTGGTCGCCACCTACATGCTCGTGCTGGCGGCCGCAGTTCTGGCCGCGGGCAACTGGGGTGACCGTCGCGGTCGGCGCACCGCCCTGGTGGCGGGGCTGTGGGTGTGCGGATGCGCCTCCGTCCTCGGGGCCGTGGCGGACAGCGCCGCACACGTCGTCCTGGCGAGAGGGCTGATGGGCGCGGGGGCCGCCCTCATCATGCCGTCAACGCTCTCCATCCTCGTCCAGGTCTTCACCCGGCCGGATCGTCAACGCCTGGCGGTCACCGTCTGGGCGACGGTGGCGGGGGTCGGGGTTCTGGTGGGGCCGCTCCTCGGCGGTTGGCTGGTGGAACGGTACTCCTGGCGGGCGTGCTTCTGGGGCAACGTACCGCTGGTCGCCCTGGCCCTGGCCGCTGTCCTGGCAGTGGTCCCCGCCTGCCGGCCGCGGCGGGCTCCCCCGGCGGACCCGGGCGGACTCCTGCTGTCCTCGGCCGGACTGACAGCGGTGATGTGGGCCTTCGTCCAGGCTCCGCAGCACGGCTGGACCGACGGTCGCGTGACGGGCGTCGCGGCCGTCGGCACTGTCCTGCTCGCGCTGATGCTGTGCTGGGAGGGCCGGGTGCGCTCGCCGATGCTCCCTCTGTCGCTGTTCCGGGACCGGGGGTACGCGGTCGCGGTGGGGACGTTGTCGGCGCTGTTCTTCACGCTGGTCGGCTCGACGTTCATCCTGACCTTCCACCTACAGGGTCTACGGGGGATGTCGCCGCTCGAGGCGGGGTCGACGATGGTGCTCGGCGGCCTGGGCGTGACGTGCGGTGGTGCGCTCGCCGCCGCCGGGGCGCGACGGGCGGCGGCTCGTCACATGATGGTCACCGGTCTGGTGCTGTGCGGGATCGCGTTCCTCGTCCTGGCCGGCGTATCGGCTGAGTCCGGTGACGGCAGGCTGCATGTCTTCCTCCTGGTGGTCGGCCTGGGCACCGGGCTCGCCGGAGGGCCGGCCACGAGCCTGATCATGGGCGCGGTGCCCGGGGAGACCTCCGGTGTCGGCGCCGCCGTGAACGACGCCGTGCGCAGCGTGGGCAGTACGTCAGGGGTGGCCATCATGGGTTCCGCGTTCAACACGTTCTACTCCTCGGCCATGCGTGACCAACACCAAGCCCCGCCCGGCGGGGCCGCGCACGGGGCCCGGGACCACCTCCTGACCGCCCTGTCGCAAGCGCGGGACATGGCGGCCGGGGCCGGGCCCTCGGGCTCCGCCAGGAACACCGGGCAGTTGGAGGCCGCGAAATCCCTGGCGTACGCGGCGCGGACAGCGTTCGTCACCGCCCTGCAGAACACCGCCTGTCTGTCCGCCGCCCTGTGTTTCACAGGGGCGGGCGCGACACTGTTCCTCCTGCGCGAAACCCGACGCACCCACGGTTCCGCACCGGTCCGGACGGGCACGACGACCACCTCGGGCTGTCCACAGTGACCCCCCGCGCTCTCGTCCTCGTCAACCCCGCCGCCACACGGGCCGGCCGCGCCGAGACCGCCGATGTGGTGGCCGCGCTGTCCGCCGTCGCCACCGTGGCCGTCACCGTCACCGCGTCCCCCGGACATGCCACCGAGCTGGCCCGTGCGGCCCGGCGCGACGCCCTGCCCCTGCTCGTCGTGGTCGGCGGCGACGGCACCGTCAACGAGGCCGTCAACGGTCTCCTCGCCGACGGTGCGCGCGACGACCCCCTCGTCCGGACAGCGCTGGGCATCGTCCCCGCCGGCGGCATGAACGTCACCGCGCGTTCCCTCGGCGCGGGCAGGACCGTCCCCGACGCCGTACGGCGCCTGACGGAAGCGGTGCGCGGCAAACGGCGAAGGATCCTCAACGTGGGCAGGGCCGGCGAGCGTTACTTCCTCTTCGCATCCGGAGTCGGCTTCGGCGCCGACCTCATGACCCGCGTCTCCCACGCACGACGGCACGGCAGAAAGACGACGCCACTGCGCTGTGTCCTCGAGGGCGCGCGGGCCTTCCCCGGCGGCACTCAGCGCGGACGGACGGACCTGACGGTCACAGCGGGGCGACGAAAGGAGCGGGCCTTCGCCCTCCTGGTGGCGAACGCCTCCCCCTACGCGTACGTGGGCGCGTGGCCGCTGAATCCGTGTCCCGCAGCCGACTGGAGCACCGACCTCGAAGCCCTGGCCTTCACCGACGCATCGGTCCCCCGCTGCTCCCTGCTGGCCGCGCGCATGCTCGTCGCCCCATGGCACGAGCACCACGGCCGTCCCGTGACCCGTTTCAGGGAGCTGCGGACCCTGTCAGTCACCTCCCATAACCCCGTAGCCTTGCACGTGGACGGTGAACCACTGCCCGCCCGCGACACGGTGCGCTTCACCTCGGTCCGGCGAGCGCTCGCCGTCGCGCTGTGACCCCCACGGCACGGACGCCGGGCCCGGCTGCCCCATCCCCTTCCGATGGACCCGCGGCGCAGACCCCACCAGAAAGGTCCACCATGTACGTCGCGCACGCACCCGAAGGCTCACCGCTGTACGAACCTGACCGCCGGCACCGCGCCGTCCCCCCACCCACAAACGCTGCCGGCCCGCGGGCGGCCCGGCTCCCCGCAGCGGTGCGCGAGGACATGCGGTGCTTCGCCGCCGCACTGCGTGTCCACATCGCACAGCTCTACCCCGATGCTGCTGACCTGGGGCCGGACACCGTACGCGACCTTCTCGGGCTGCCGGACGACCTGTACCTCTCCCCCGCCCTCCTCACCCAAGTCGCCTCCCGGCTGCACGAAACGCTCGTACAGCCCGTGCGCCATCTAGTCGACGGCGGCGGGCAGCGCTGGCGTCCCTACCTGCTGGCCAAGGTGATCGACGCCTTGGGCGGCGACAGTCGTCGCTTCGGCCCGCTGCTCGCCGCCGGAGAGCTCATGCACACCGGCTCCCTGATCGTCGACGACATCGAGGACGGCGCCGGGCTGCGCCGGGGGCGGCAGGCCGCACACCTGGCCTTCGGCGTGCCCACCGCACTCAACGCGGGCACCGCGGCCTACCTCGCCTTCCACCGTGCCCTGCGCACCGTCCTGCCCGACGACCCGCCGCTGCGCACCGCCGTCCAGGACGCGTACCTGCAGGCGCTCCGCTCGGCACACGCCGGGCAGGGGCTCGACATTGCCGGGCTGGGGACGGAGATGGACATCGCCGTCGAGACCGGTGACGCGAGCCTGCTCCTGGAACGAGTCAGGCTGACGCACCGGCTGAAGTCCGGCGTTCCTGTGCGCGCTGCCTTCGACGTCGGAGCCCTCCTCACCGGGGCGCCGCCCGGGCTGCGGCAGGCTCTGTGCCGCTTCGGTGAGGCGATCGGCACCGCCTACCAGATCACCGACGATGTGCTGGACCTCCGCGGGGTGACGCTCAGCGGGGTCACCACCAAGGCGGTCGCGGAGGACTTTCGCAACGGCAAGGTCACCATGCCGTTGGCCCATGCAGTCTCCCTGCTTCCCCCGGAGCGGATGCGAGCGATGTGGCAGCGCGTGCACCAAGGCCGGCCGACGGAGGAGTCGCTGCGGGAGGACGTCTCAGCCCTGCGGGAGTGCGGTGCGCTGGAGGCGTGCGTCAAGGAGTCCGAGCAACTCCTTGACGCCGCCTGGACCACTCTGCAGCCGGACATGCCCCGCACCCCGGCGGCACTCTGCATCCGCGCCGTCGCGGGCTACACGGTGAACAGGGCACGCGTCGCGTGACCGGTCAGGGATTCCTCAGCCACCGGGGGTCCACGGCACTGGGCGAGGTGACACCGAAGTCGGCGACGGTGTACTGGTGGTGGGTGCCGGGGTAGCTGCGCAGCCGGGGAGGGGCGTCGTAGTACGAGTTCCGCCGGGGCGGCCACAGGCGCAGGCACTTGGCCCGCAGGCGCAGCGCGCCTTCGACGCAGGGGCGCGCCAGCGTCGGCTCGAGGTAGGCGAAGGCCCGGCGCAGCGGCTCGTCCATCAGACTGACGACGCCCTTGCGGGCGATCGGCCGTGCCGGAGCCGCCACCCAGGACGAGGCGATGCCAAGGACGTAGTCCGCGACTTTGCGGCCGGTTGCCGAGCGGGCGAACCGGGTCCGTTCGTACTCCCTGTTGAAGCGCTCCAGGCCGGCGAAGTCTTCGGGAATGTCCTTGACATTCATACGCCTGCCCACTTCGCGGTAGAAGCAGAAGGCAGCCGTCTTCTCCTGCTCGAGGAGCGGGCGCCAGCCGTAGCGGCCGATCCACCGGACCGGTTCGCACACCAGGGCCGACAGCGTGTACAGCATGTGGTCATTGCGGATGGCGTACCAGGAATGTGCCCTGTTGACGGTGCGCAGGGCGATCCTGCCTTCGGGTGAGTCATATCCGTACTTGGCGAGCGCCGCCAGGAGGGCGAGCGTGTCGTCGTAGCGCCGCTGCCCGTCACGAGCGAAGTGACCGGTGGCGTCGATCAGTCCGGCGACCTCCGGCACGGCGAACATGCGCAGCAGCGCGAGTTCGAGCGACCGTTGGTAATCCCAGGGGAACTCCAGCCCCGTGCTGATCCTGTAGATCCGCAGATGGTCGCGGGCGCCGTCGAGTGTGGAGAGGTACCGCGCACGGGCGTAACGGGCGGGCCGGGCAGTGAAGCCAGGGCTGATGTCCATACTGTCGCATGATCGGGCCTTGAGGGTGTGCAGGAAAGAGGGCGGTCACCCACACGAGGAGCCCAGGCGGCGGCCACTGCCGCCCGACAACCGGTTCGGGTGTTTTTCCGTCACTCACCACATCCGCTCGGCCGTTCGTCTGTTGGTACTACCACCGCGCTCGGGTGTCGAGTTTCAGCCTTCGAGCAGCGGATGGAGACAAGCCGAAGGCCGGAATGAAGGAGAGAGCATGAGCATGTTCGGCAAGGCAGGAGCCGTGGTCATCGCGGCGACGACGGCGATGCTCGCCCTGGCCGGTCCGGCCGCGGCCGGGAACGTCCCCGACGGCAGCGACGTGCCCATCGGCGGGCTCCTGTCCAACATCGGATCCAAATCCGCCGCCTCGCACGCCAACGCCTGTTCAGGAAGGCTTCAGCTGCTGAGCAAGCGCACTTGCGTCGGGGACGACCGCAACTCCCCCGCTCCCCGTACGGCAGGAGGGTTCGGCGGCATTCTGTCCAACATCGGATCCACCAACGCGAGCGACCACAGCAACGCCTGCGGCAGCACCATCGCGATCTTCTCCGACACGCGCTGCATCATCGTTGAACACCACGACGGCCGTCCGCAGCAGGCACGCTGACGCTCCGGACCGTGCGGACGCACCACCGAGTGCCCGGGGCCCGGCCTCCCGATTCCCCCGGGCCACTGGGCCGGGCGAACATCGAAGGCCGCCCGGCCCGGTACACGACCACCCTCGCACCCTTCACCGGCCGCCCCCTGGGGCGAGTCCCCCACTGCGGCCCGGATGATGTCGCGCGCGCCTTCGACCAGGCCCGCACAGCCCAACCCGCATGGGCTCAACGATCCGTACGCGACCGCGCAAAGGTCTTCCTACGCCTGCACGACCTCGTCCTGCGTCACAGGGAAGAGGCCATGGACCTCATCCAGCAGGAGACGGGCAAAGCCCGCCGGGACGCCTTCGAAGAGGTTCTCGACGTCGCCCTGACCGCGCGCCACTACGGTCGGCACGCCCCCGCCCTGCTGAAGCCGCGACGACGCCGCGGGGCGCTCCCCCTCTTCACCCGCACGGTCGAGTACCGGCGCCCCCTGGGCGTCGTCGGCCTCATCATTCCCTGGAACTACCCGCTCACTTTCGCCGTCTGCGATGCCGTACCCGCTCTGCTGGCGGGAAACGCCGTTGTCTGCAGGCCGGACCTCCTCGGCGCCTTCACCGCGGTATGGGCGCGGGATCTGCTGCAACGCGCGGGCCTGCCCTCAGGGGTGTTCCGGCTCGTCACCGGCCCCGGAGACCAGGTCGGACCGATGGTCGTCGGCCGCAGCGACCACGTGTGTTTCACCGGGTCACCCGCGACGGGCCGGACTGTCGCGGCACTAGCCGGATCACACCTCATCGGATGCACCCTGGAGCTCGGCGGCAAGAACTCCTTCGTAGTGCTGGACGATGCGCGTCTCACGGAGGCTGTCGAGGGCGCTGTGCGTGCCTGTTTCACCAGCGCGGGACAGCTGTGCATGTCGGCCGAGCGCGTGCTGGTTCACCACAGTCTCTACGAGGCGTTCCTGCAGGCGTTCACCGTCAGGACGCGCGCCCTGCGGCTGGGGACTACCTTTGACCACCACTATGACGTCGGCTCTCTGGTGTCCCGTGCCCGTCTGCGAGCCGTGGACGGACATGTCCGCGACGCGGTGGCGAAGGGTGCCCACGTGCACGCCGGCGGCCGACATCGGCCCGATGTGGGCCCGTATTTCTACGAGCCCACCGTGCTGACCGGCGTGAGCGCCGACATGGCCCTCCATACCGACGAGGTCTTCGGGCCAGTGACGGCCGTCTACCCGTTCCGCGACGACGAGGACGCCGTCCAGCAGGCGAACGCGGGGCGTTTTGGACTCAACGTCAGCATCTGGACCCGCGACACGGCCCGCGCCCATAGCCTCGGCCTGCGCATCCGAGCCGGAACGGTCAACATCAACGAACCGTACGCGGCGGCGTACTCCTCCGTGGACGCACCCATGGGAGGCATGGGCGACTCGGGTATCGGCCGCCGCCACGGTCGCGACGGAATCCTCGCCTACACGGAAGCGCAGACGATCGCCACCCAGCGGCTGGTAGCGCTGCGAGCTCCCGCCTTCATGCCCCAAGCCACTTACGAGCAGGCCGTCAGTCGCGTACTGCTCACCGTCCGCCGCCTGGGCGCAGGGTGAGTCCGAGCGGCGGCGAAACGGCAGTCTCCCGGTCCTGAGCCAGCGAACCCGGGACGCTGCTGAGCAACACCACCGTCGGGGTTCTGCGCAGGTGCCCTCAGGGCAATGAGAGCTGGGTACCGGGCCGGGGCCACAGCTGCCGACCGAGCGCCGGGTATGTCCTCGGTGTCGAGAAGCTTCCACGCATCCGGGGGCTCGGCGGGTTTGCGTCACCGGTTGTTGCGCAACAACCGGCGAGCTTCCTGGTTGTCTGCTGACCACGAGACAAGTCATGACCAGCCCTGCTTGAAAGTGGACGAAGCTGTAAGGCGAATGGCCCGGGCGCAGAGGGTGGTGCCGTAGAGGTCGAGAGCGTCATCCGGGTCCTCCGTGTAGTGATCGGCGACCTCGTGGAAGTTGTACCAGCCCTTCGCCCGGGCCGCCCGTCGGTCGTCGTCGGTACGGACAGTGGCTGAGAGGAGGGAGTGCAGGACCTCGGCGTGGCGCTGGCGTTGTTCGCACATCGCCCGCCAGTCCGGGTTGCTGTGCGGGTCCGCGGTAGGGACCTGGGCTTGCTGCTGGCTGAGCTGGGCTTGGATGTAGGCACCGGGACGAGCGGGGCGCCAGGTGAGGTACCAGGAGTGGAGTTCCGTACAGATCTGTTCCGCATTGAGCCCCTGGTCGATCAGCGGCCGCAGTGCGAACGCGAGTCGGCGGAGGGTTTCGGCCTGGGTCCAGGTAACCCGAGGGCGTACCTGGCGGGCGATCCAGATGTCCCGGGCAACCTGGGAAGCGGAGCGGCGAGGGGTGCGAGCGGATCGTGATGTGGAGGCGGGGGTGGAGGGTGTGCGGCGGCTCGCGCGCTTGCGCGAGGTGTCGTTAAAACCACTCTCAACCTGCACTGTCACGTCTTCCTCAACCACGGTCAGGGAAGGGGTCCACGAGGACGCTACGACCTGCTCACTCTGGGGCAGGGACGAGGGCGTGGACTGCTGACGCTGGTCGATGACCACGCGTGCGTGATAGCCGGTGCCGATGAGGCGCCGGTTCATGGCGTGGTCGAAGGCGGCCGGGATGACTGCGGCGTAGATGGTGGCCGTGGCGGCGTACCCGGGCAGGCCGAGAAGACGGCGGACGTTGGTTTTGGACCCTCGGGAGACCCAAGCCAGGAGCCCCATCTCGCGCAAGATCTTGGCGTGTTTGGTGATGGTGCTGCGGGCCATGCCGGTGCGGGCGATGGTGCGGTCGATGGCGTAACGGACGTGACCGGTGTCGTAGTCCATGCGGGCCGCAAGGTCTTGGGCTAGGGCGAGCGTGGTGGCGGTGGCCTGGGGGTGCGGCCTCGTGCTGAGGGCCCATTCAACGGCGCGCAGCCATCGCCGGGGCCCGCTGCGGCGGGATGCGGTGTGCTGGATGGTTTGAGCCTGGGAGGTAACTGCCTTGAAGGGAGCGCCAGTTGAGGGGCGCGCGGGGGTGGTTGAGGCGAGCTGGGCGGGGGTGCCGGTTCGGGACGGAGGCAGCACGGAACCAGCCCTCGTGGTGGCAGCGATGACCGGCTCCTGGAACGAGGGTGCATTTTTGGGTGCAACAAAACTCGGCTCGGCAGCTCAGGGGAGACAGCGGTCGAGTGGTGAAGTGGTGTTCAGTTAGGAGTGGGGGGTGTTTCACCTCTGGCTGTTACGCGGCACGTGGTGCCTGTGCGGCTGGAGCGGTGGCGGGGCGGGCGGCCTGGTGTCGTGACGGGCCCGATGGGGCCCGTCAGCGACGTCTGAGGATCAGGCCGCAGGCTTGGAGGGCGGCGTGGTCCGGCGCCGGCGCGTGCGCAGAGCCGCTATGGCTTCGGGCAGCTCTGCGACCCACAGGCCGACAGGGATCCTGAAGGCGACACGCCCATTGAGGTGGTCGAGGTCGAAGGCGGCACGCTGGCCGGGGCTGGTGACCAGGTGGACAGAGTCCTCCAGGACCCACAGCGCTGTCTCTGTAGTGGTATTGGGGTCGGAGACGGCTTCCCGGGCGGCTTCGACGGCGCTGGACTGCCAGAGCTCAAGATCCTGGCGTGCGCTGCGAGGGCGTCGGTTGCCCGGCCACACGATCTGGGCGACGAAGGCGTACACGCGGAGGGCGACGACGGCGTCCTCGAAGTGGGGGGCGTGGAGAACGCCCTGGTCGCGGGCTTTCCATGCCCACGATTCACTCAGTCCGGCCGCTGTTGCGACGGCGCTGGTACTGAGCTGAATGCTGGTCTCGACCATCGGGTTGCTCCCCAGTCCATGGGTGTTGATCGTGCTGCACACGCTACCGCATAAAGGCCAGGGATTTCTTTTGACACTAGACCTTCTGCGTGTCGAACAAAACCGAGCAGCATCTGACAGTCCCGATATTGAGCGGTTGTCAGTCGTCCGGCTAGTTAGCGGCCGGGAGGGCAGGTCTAGTGATACGGGGTCAGTGAGGCAGGGAGCGCGAGCCCTAGACAGCTTCATGACTAGACAGGAAGCAAGTTAGGTCGTTAGTTAGCGGGTTAGTGAGGAAGGTATAGAAGAACCTGTAAATATGCCTGTAGCCAACGCGATAGCGTTGGCTACAGGCATCGGTATATTTAGGAAGGAACTGCAGCTCTCAGGCCGTGGATGCCTCTCCGACCGGGTTCCGGCGCTCCGGCCGCTGCAGTTCGCCCTCGGCATTGAGCGCCTGCAACAAACGTTCAAGCGCAGCGGAGATCACGTACAGTCCCCGTCGGCCGTAGTCCGCCTCCTGCAGCTCCTGGTGCAGGGAGGACATCAGGGCGTGGGCCTGTCGGCCCACGCGGTAGGTCGACTGCTTGCCCTTTTCGACATATGCCATTCGATCATCGAGAAACTGCTGGGCCCACGCGATCTGTTCGTCGACGTTCGTCGGAGTGTGCCGCAGTGCCGCATCGAGGTAGTGACCAAAAGCCAGCCCGCCATTGCCCGATGAGCGGCGGTCCTGGGCAATGCGGGCCTTGAGCGCCGCCAGCACCTCGGGCTCGATGCGGAAACCGTGCTGCTCCCACTCCTCCGAGCGGATCTTCGCCTCAGCGAAGCTCTCATGGACCGCAGTGTGTGCCCACGGGCCACGCGTGCTCTTGGAACGCCGCCGTGAAGAAGGCGCGAGAGCCGAAGCCGAGAGCGCAGGCTCGTCACTGCCCGGCGTCTCAGGCAGAGCGTCGGCGGGGCTCGGATCGACAACTGTGCTTGATTTAGCGGTAGTTGTGGACGGGGCAGAGGGCTCCGACGGCGACTTCGTCGACCGGCGGGTGCGCGGGCCGGTCTTCTTTGCAGAAACCGGAAGGTCACTGCTGCTGAACGGGTTGCCTGAAGCAGGCTCCTCCGCCGCTTCCGGGCGCGAGCCGTTGCGCGTCTCCGGTGAAGCGGGCGAGGAAGCGGGCGACGAAGCCGCTTCCGGAGCCTCTGTCTCATCCCGGCTCTGGGGCGGGACCGGAGTGGCAGCCTCAGCGGCATCCGGAGCGCCGGGCTTGACGGGAGCGGGTGCGAGCGCGCTTCCACCGCCGAGGAAGGAACGCTCGGCTACCTCGTCCGCACCGGCGAGAAGATTTTGCAGCAGTGCTGCCGACTGCCCCTTACCCCTGGCTGCTGCCTGGAATGCCGAGGCGGACTTCTTCTTGCCCTTGCCACCGGCGGACGAACTACTCATCGAAGGCCCCCGTGGCGATCAGTTCGGGGGTTTCCCACTTCTCGACCGGCTGGTCGATGCGTGTGAGAACCTCGCCCATCAGCCGGGCGTACTGCTTGCCCGGTGCATGGTTCGCGAAGCGGAGAACGGCCGGCTCCCCGTACGCGTAGGAACCGGAGATCCGGTCGTCCTTGCGGATATCAGTGACAAAGGGGTACAGGCCGGCCTCGATGACACCATTGCGGATGTTGATCTCCTGGGCCTTCATCGTCGACGGAGCGCTCGAACGGTTGAGGACCGCGCCCAGGTACTGCGGATCACACTCCCCACCGGTCCGGTCCTTGACATACCCGACCGTGCCTCGGATGGCCACGGCTCCCTTGAGAGTGGAGTACTCCGGGTAGCAGACCGTCAGCACGTGGTCCGCGGCCGCCAGAGCGGTAGCCGCGAGAGAGGAGACCGCCGGCGGGGTGTCGATGACAACGAAATCGAAGGAATCTTCGACCTCCAGCAGCATGCGACGGAGAATCGGCGTGGCCTGGTACCCCTTCTTGTGAATGAGGTCCTGGGCCGCGGACATGGTCGACTCCTCCCCCGCCAGCAGATGGAGGGAGCCCCCGCTGTCCCAGTCCTCCAGCAGTTCCCCGCGGTCGAACATGATGGTGGGCAGCTCTATGCGCATGTTCTGCATACGTGCCTGCATCGCCCAGCCCAGCGAACGGGCCAGCTGGTCCTCACCGGAGAGGTTCACTCCGAGGGCCGTCCCGGCCTGGGCCTGGGGGTCGAGATCGACTACGAGCACCCGGTGACCGGCGAGCGCGAGACCCGCTCCCAGGTTCACGGTCGTGCTCGTCTTGCCGACGCCCCCCTTCTGATTCGCGACCGCGAGGACCTTCATCGCCCTGTTCCGCCTCTCCTGCTACATCGTCTGAGTGGTGCCTGCTGCCTGAAGCCCTTTGTCACCAGGGCATTAAGCACTCGCTTGACCTGCGAGCGGGGGAGGAAATGCCGGATTCAACGGCTTCTCGCCCTTCCGCTGCGTCCGTCGTGGATCGGTTAGCTCTAGTGACACAGGATCTTCACGCACGACGATAACAGCACCGGCGTCCACTGGTGCACCCCGACGCGCGGGAAGGACCTGGATGGGGTCCGTCAGGGGGTGCCGATGCGACGGACGGTGACGACAGGACAGGTAGGCAGGTCGTCAGGGTGGCTGTCAGCTCGCTGGTCAGTGCGCAAAGCAGTGAGGTCGGTGAAGAGCAGGCAGAGCAGCGTCGGAGCGCGCAAGCCGGTAAGCATGTCTGTTCGGCGGCGGGATCGTAAGGCAGGAAGCTGACGCGATCGTCAGGTGGGCGGTCAGCGAGGTGAGTAGTGCGACAGCTCGGCAGTAAGTCAGTAAGGGCGCTGGGTAGGTCGTTAGGCAGGTAGGCCGGTCACAAGTTAGGCAGCTGAGGCGGCAGCGCAGCAGCAAGCCCGTCCGTAGGGCAGCTCCATGGGTGAATGGTTAGTTCGGCAGGTAGTTAGTTACATCGCTAGCTAGTTAGCTAGCAACAGCGCACTAGTTATAGCTATAGATAAGAGAACACAGATCGGTACTTCCACGAATGCAACAACAGGTATATGAGTCGTTAGATTTCTAAGTGCATCACTAGGTGTAGCTATCGCAACTCGATGTGGTCTATGTGTCTCGACATGCATGAGGATAGCTATCGTTATATTTGTAGCTGAGGAAGGAGACCCGCAACTCGCGCACGCAGTCAGGATTCCCAGCAGTGCAGCGGCTCTCGGGCTCTCCCTCCCAGAGCGGTGGACGCGCCCTATGCCACCCCGTGGGCGAGGCCGCGTGACATGCGCGGAGAGTCACGGGCATGGTCGGGGCGACCCGACCCCTTCGTTATTTCATTACGGCGTAATACTGACGACTGAGCTGCCACGGCACCGAAACCCGCAGTGGATCCGGGCGGGTGCGAGCCGGCCGGGCTCGGCACATTTCTCCTAGGGCTGCCGCAGGTCGGCAGCGGCCCTGGCAGACGAGTCGAGGTGGACGCTGGCGCCGATGACGAGCCACGCCCGGCGGCCGACGGTCTTCGGGGTACGGAGTTGGGAGCGGTTCAGCCGAGGATCTGCTGGACCATCCCACAGGAAATCCTGTCGGCTCACGTCCAGGTCGTCGCCGGTCAGATCAGTGACGGACGGCCCCCTTGATGACGGGGAGTTCGCCGCTGCGGTAGAAGCACGCGGAGCGGGTAGTCAGGCGGGGGCCCGGTCCCAGGCCATCGCGCGGACGACGTCAGAGCGGTCGGTGGCCTGCGCGGTCGTGGCGGCGGATTCGTAACCGGCGTCGGATCATGAGCCCGACTCGGGCCCGATATGGCGAAGGACTGTCTCGTACTCGCCCGAGGCGACGAGCCCGTCGATGACTTTGACCATCGACGGCAGTCCCGGATCGCGAACGATGAGGCCGTCCCAGCACCACCAGTACTCGCCTTCAGGTTCGCCTGCCCGCCGCTGCCGGTTCATGATGCGCTGCACCTCGGCAAGGGTGAACACGGTTCCGGACCACCGGTCACCGTCATCGCGGACGACCCACATGTCAACATTGCAGACCTCGTCGAGGTCTTCCCCTGCACCGGGTACGAAGCAGATCTCGTACCCGTCACGTTTGACCCGATAGAAGGGGCCGTCCCACATACTCGCTCCGTAGCGTTCTGTCCTGTTCTGCCGTCATGAGCACAGACGGCCGACCAGTACACCACGTCTTGCCTGCTGCTACGGCAGGTGTAGCAAGCAGGTCTCGACGGGCAGGGCACCGGTGACGTGCAAGTAAAGGAGGTGCCCTGCCCGGAGGCAGTGAGCTCGAACTTCTCCTGACGGCTTCCTGACGGCTCACCCTGTACGCGCGGATCGCGTCCGCAGCGGCGGCGAGCGCAGACAAACGAAAAGGCCCCGCGTCCTTTCCACCCTCCAGGGGCAAGGACGCGGGGCCACACGGCTCGAGAGCCGTTGCTCAGATCAGCTCGATACCTTCCTTCATCAGCTGCTCGAAGTCAGCCGCCCGCATGTGCTCGCGCAGGATGCGCAGCACCGCGGCCGGACTGTGCCACGGCATCTCCTCGACGCCAACGGCCACTGCAGCACTCTGGGCACCTACGGGGCTGGGGGAGACCGGCTCATCCCGGGAAGCCGCAGAGCCTTGGCCACCGTTCGTCTTCATTACGTCGTAATGAAGACCACCTGGACCAGAGGCTGCCTTCGAAGCCGACGCGGTCCCTTCCACCGGCGTCCGGCCATCAGCGGTCTTCATTACGTCGTAATGAAGACCGTCAGGTCCTTCATCAGACCCTGACGCCACAGCCTGAACAGGAGTCCGCTGCTCCCCCGCCAGACGCGCCGCTTTTCTGGCCTCCTTCTCCGCCTGCTCCAGAGCCCTCTTCTCCTTGAGAGCCCGCAGAGCAGTCTCCTGACTCTCCGGCGGCTTCCTACCTACCGTGCGCAAGAGGTCGACCGGCTCCTCGCCCGCCTCCAAGCGCCTCTGCAGCTCAGGGGTCAGCTGCAGAAGCGACAGACGCTGCGAGACCCACCCCTGCGAACGGTGAAGCCGCTTCGCCAGCCGGTCCTGCGTCTGATGAACTTCCAACAACTGCTGCAGAGCCCTGGCCTCATCCAACGGCTCAAACGCCTCACGGTGAATGTTCGCGACGAGAGCGGACTCCAGAATCGCGTTGTTGTCAGCCCCCAGGCTGTCATCCACCATGACCTTGAGCGAGGACAGACCGGCTTCACGCGCAGCAGCCAACCGCCGGTTACCGTCGATGACCACATACATGGCCCTCGGCTCCAGCTCCTCGTCCCGCCCCGGATTGGCCTCCAGGTAGGCATCCCGCGTCATGATCCCGAGCGGCTGCTTCTGCCCGTGATCACGCAGACTGTTCGCGAGATCGGTGACATCGCCCAACTGCTCGCGGGGGTTGTCGGGGTTGTGACCCAGCAGATGCAGCGCGAGCTGATTCGGTCCACTGCCGTCGAGCGCGCTGCTGATGGCCCGACCTCGGGCGCTACGAGCGGTGCCGGCCCGGGAGAACGCAGAGGACTCCCCCATCTGGTCGGCCTTGCTCATGACGTCGCGCTCGCGATCTGCCGCATCGCCTCGGCCTGGTCACTCAACGGCGCGTAATCCAGCAGAGCCTTCCGCTTACGGACGGCCTCGCGCTGTTCCTTGAGGTCACCGATGATCGCCAGCACCGGCGGCTCACCGATCTCCTTCCAGGCCGCGAGGGAGGAGGTGGCCACGTAGCCGCGGCGGCTGTCGTAGAGGTTCACCACCAGACCCAGGTAGTCCAGATCGAGCTCAAGGTCATCACACAGCGAACCGATCTGGTCCGCGAGCATGGCGTAGGCGGTAGCGGAGCTGTCCTCAGCCAGGACGGGGATGATGACGCCCGAGACACCGGACTGCTCGTTCGGCCGCCGACGCCCGTAGTAGATCGCGGCGTCCATGGCGATACCGAGGCTCGGGGGACAGTCGACGACGATGACGTCGAAGTCGTCCTCAAGCGGTTCCAGCGCCCGCTCCAGGGTGGTCTCCCGATGACGGATCCGCGTGTTGGTGGCGATCCGCGCGTCCAGAAGGAACCCGTCGAAGCAGGCCGGCAGGACATGCAGACGCTTGCCGAACCGCTCGCCTTCGATCGTGACGAGCAGGTCCCGGAGGTCGCCCTTGCCCTCGGCGCACATGTGAGCCACGAGGCTGTCGTGCCCCGGCGCGATCTGCGGGATCCCGAGCTGCTCGCTGAGGTGGCCCTGCGGGTCGTAGTCGACGAGCAGCACGCGCTTCCCGGCCTCGGCGTACGCCTCGGCAACACCCGCCGCGATGGACGTCTTGCCGACGCCGCCCTTCTGATTACAAATGATCTTGCGCTGAGGGATGCCCGTCTCAGGGCGCGCGGTGGGGGAGGAGTGAGCATCGAGCCAGCCACGGATCGACTGGGCCAGGCCCTGGGTGTAGGAGACCTTGCGGGCGGCACAGTCAGCCTTGAATGCGTCGTACAGGCCGGCGGGGAGCCAGGTGCTGAACGAGTCGGCGCCGGTGGTGTCGACAGGAGAGTAGGGCTCGACGCTCGCACGCCAGGCGTTCACGCCGTCGGTGACGGCGTCCTGGATGTCGATCCGGAGCTCAGCGGCACGGACTTTGAGTTCTTGACGAAGCGCGCTCGGCAGCTTGGACGCTACCTTTTCCCGCTCGCCATCAGGGTACGGAGATGCCATGACGTCACCTTACTGACTTCTGCCGCTGACGCCTCGTCGGTTAGGCGCGCCTTGTACCTTTTTATACCTTCCTGGCATAAGGAACAGCACATTCCGGCTATGAATTTGTGATCTCAACCCGGCCCGACGCGGTCCCATGGGCCCCTGCACCGGCAGTCGCTGATGCCCGGTCGTTCATTACGGCGTAATAATGAGCGTCCCCACGGCCCCCCGGCCCCGGCAGTCGCTGAGCCTCGGTCCTTCATTACGACGTAATAATCAGCGCCCCCACGCCCCCCGCACCGGCAGTCCCTGATGCCCGGTCGTTCATTACGACGTAATAAAGGGCGCTCCTGCGGAGCCCCGCCCCGTCAGCTCGCTCAAGCCGAGCCGAGCCGAGCCGACCCGAACGACTCGGCAAGGCAAAGCCGCTCACGATCGGCAACCAGGGAGCTGGGCGAGGGACACGGCCTCAGGCAGCGATGTCGTGACCCGAGGGCGGAGTCGCTACAAGGCCGCCTGGTGGGAGCCCAACCCTGACTGCCAATCGAGCACCTCCCCCGCGGAGTTGAAGGCCAACAGGTGAGGTTCCGGGGCCAACTGCACACACCTACGGACGACCTTCCGTATCAAGAAAGGCAGCGCTAGCCGGGGAGTCGGAGGAGGAAGGCCGCGCCCCGGCTGGTTGGCGTGGCCGTGAGGGTTCCTCCGTGATGGCGAGCGATGTCCCGGGCGATGGCGAGACCGAGGCCGCTGCCGCCGGTGTCGCGGGTGCGTGCTTCGTCGAGGCGGGTGAAGCGCTCGAAGATGCGCTCACGGTCTGCTTCCGGGATGGGCTCACCGTCGTTGCGCACGGTGCATTCCACCCACCCGGGCTCGGAGTCGAGAGTGACGGTGACCTGGGTACTGGCGTGACGGGCCGCGTTGTCGAGGAGGTTGCGCAGCAGGCGGCGCAGCTGGTCGCGGTCGCCCGGGACGGTGAGGGGATCGTCGGGAGCCTCCAGGGTGAGGTGCGCAGTGGCTCCGGGTTGGGTGTGGGGAAGTTCGAGGAGGAGTTCCTGGGCGAGGTCGGTGAGGTCGATCCGCGTCCTGGTCGTCGGTGGTGCGGCGGTGTTGTCGAGACGGGCGAGGGTCAGGAGGTCGTCGACGAGGTGCTGCAGCCTGGTCGTCGCCTGAAGGGCGTTGGCAAGGGCGCCGGGCCGCTGGGGGTGGGCGAGGGCGACTTCGAGGGTGGCCCGCAGGCCGGTGACGGGGCTCCGCAGTTCGTGGGCGGCGTCCGCGATGAAACGGCGTTGACGGTCGGCGTGGGCATCGAGGACGTCGAGGGTGTCGTTGGTGGTGCGGGCCAGGCGGGTGATCTCGTCCTCGGCTGCGGGGACGGGGACTCGGGTGCCCGCGCCCGGCTGGTCGACGGTGGCCAGCCGGGTGCGGATGGCTTCGACGGGGCGCAGTGCACGGGCGGTTGCCACCCAGGCGCTGAGGGCGACGATCAGAGCGGCCAATGGGACGGCGCCGGCCAGCGCCGGGATGAGCGCGTCGGCTGTCTGGGCCGCCTCGGTCCTGGTGACGGCGACGTACACGGTGTAACGGCCGGCGGGCGCCGGCGAAGAACTGGGGATTTCGACGACGGTGCCGGCCATGTCCAGGGTCTGTCCGGCCAGGGCCGAGGCCTTGGAGAGACAGTCGATGACAGGCTGTCCGGACGTGGTGCGCGAGGGATTGTCCCGGCAGGAGGCGGCCGGCGTGCCGAAGTGGACCGGCACGAAGGTCCCCCAACCGGGACGCGCCGACGCGGGCGCGGCCGGGAGCGTTCCGGCCGCGTCGGGGAACGCCTCGGGGAGCCAGGACGCGAACGGACCGCTCGGGCCGATGATCACCACTGGCCACACGTCGATGATGTCGCTGGTGGCTTCCCGGTCCCTGGTCTGGATGCGGGCGACCTCTGCCGCGACCGCGCGGGCCTGTGTCCACGCGCGGCCGCGGGCAGCCGTCATCTGCGTGGCGTAAACGTCGTGGTGCAGCCACCATGCCCCGGCACCGGCGAGGATCAGGGCGGCAGCGCCCGCGGCACAAGCGGTACGGGCCCGGGTGGGCAGCCGCGTCCACCACTGGAGCATCCTGCCGGGCATCCGGGGAACGGGGTCAGGCATGCGAGTCGTCCAGGCGATAGCCGTGCCCCCGGACGGTCACGATGCTCCGGGTGCCGTACGGGTGGTCGATCTTGCGGCGCAGGAGGCTGATGTACACCTCGACGATGCTCGTCCCGCCGCGGTAGGCGATGTCCCACGCCTCGCCGAGAATCGTCTCCTTCGACAGCACACGGCCCGGCTCGCGCATCAGCACCTCCAGTACCGCGAACTCCTGACCGGTGACCTCGATACGCTCGTCGCCACGCCCGCAGGTTCGCCCCTGCACATCCAGCCACAGGTCACCGGCGCGCAGCACGTCCTGCTGGTCCGAGCCCGCGACCGCACGGGTGCTGCGGCGGATCAGCGCCCGCAGGTGTGCCATGAGGACGACCAGGGAGAACGGCTTCGTCAGGTAGTCGTCTGCACCGGTGTCCAGACCGCGGGCCTCGTCGAGCTCTTCGTCCCTGGCTGTCAGCATCAGCATCGGGGTGTCGACACCCAGGGCTCTCAGCCGTGCGCATACGGCGAAACCATTCAGCGACGGCAGCATGACATCCAGGACGATGGCCGCGAAAGCGCCCGTGCCACCGAGCTCCACCGCGGAGAGGCCATCCGCCGTGTGAGTGACGGTGTACCCCTCAGCCTCCAGGCCGTCCCGCACGGCGGCCGCGATCACCGGATCGTCCTCCACCACCAGAATATTCACCACGCCAGCATCGCACTGCAGACGCGCCCCACAGCTCACTCAGCAGGCTTCAGGAACGGTTAAGGATGACCTGTGCATAGTGGGGCCGCCCCGCGAGGTCACCGGCCGCTGCCGAATGGGCACGCCCATGCTTCGGCCTCCTGCCGGTGACAGTGCCCCTGCCATCCGGGAAAGGGACTGATCTGTGTTTCGACGCCTTCCGTCGAAGACCCTTTGCACTACCGAAAGGCGTGCTGCCCCATGCGCATTTCCTTCCTGCTCCATAACGCCTACGGCATAGGCGGCACGATCAGGTCGACGTTCAACCTGGCCGCAGCACTGGCAGAGCACCACGAAGTGGAGATCATCTCAGTGCTCCGCCACCGCAAGGCGCCGGCCATGGGCACACCCTCCAAGGTGCGCCTGACCCCTCTGGTCGACATGCGCACGGGCTCCGCGGACTACGACGGTGACGATCCCCGCCACGCACAGCCCGCCAAGATCTTCCCCCGCGCCGACGGACGGCACAAGCAGTACAGCAGCCTCACGGACGAGCGCATCGGCCGGTACCTGTCGAGGCTGGACGCCCATGTGATCGTCGGAACCAGACCGGGACTGAACGTCCACATCGCCCGCCAAGCGCACCGTGCAGCGATCAGAGTGGGGCAGGAGCACCTGACCCTCGCGAGCCATGGCTTTCGTATGCGGCACGAGATACGCCACCGTTATCAGCTGCTGGACGCCCTCACCACCGTCACCGAGGCCGACGCACGCACCTACCGGCAGCTCGGCCTGCCGGGAGTGCGGGTGGAGGCCGTACCGAACAGTGTCCCCGCCGCCCGCGTCGAACCGGCCGACAGCGCCGCCAAGGTGATCATAGCGGCAGGCCGGCTCAATTCGGTGAAGCGATACGACTTGCTCATCCGGGCATTCGCCGAGGTCGTCGCCATCCACCCTGATTGGCACCTGCGCATTTTTGGCGGTGGCGACGCCACCGGCAACGAGAAGAACAACCTGTCCGCCCTGATAGGTGAACTCGGGCTGAGCCGCAACGCCCGGCTCATGGGCAAGGCCAACCCGATGGAGGCGGAGTGGGCGAAAGGTTCCATCGCCGCCTCCACCTCTGACCACGAATCGTTCGGCATGACCATCGTCGAGGCGATGCGCTGCGGTCTCCCCGTCGTCTCCACGGACTGCCCCGCCGGACCGCGCGAGATCATCAACGACCGAGTCGACGGACGCCTCGTCCGCCCCGGCGACGCCGGCGCCATCGCAGCCGCACTCCTCGAACTGGTGGGGGACGAGAAGCTACGGCAGCGCATGGGCGAGGCAGCCTTGAAGAACTCGGCCCGCTTCGACCCGGCGCGCATAGCCGAACGTCACCTGAGCCTTTACCAAGAGCTGCTTCGTCAGGGCCCCGGCCGACGATCGCTCGGTCCCGCGCGGGAAATCGCACACCGCGCGCGGACCAGCACGATCGACACCGCACACGCCCTGCGTTCTACTGCCCGCAATTTGCTGAAAAGTGATCACTGACAGCACCAGATTCAAGATTCGCCCGCCTTCGGCGTCCTCCGGTGATGCCTGAGCGCACACACCCTTACGGGTGAACTTCGGGAGGGAAAGCCCCCCGGAAGCAGCGCCGAGGTTCCCCGGGGAAGCGGAGGGTAGCTTCAGCTAGCACGGCTCCGGACTGGCTTCCGCTCGGGACCAGCTCAGGTGCGCGGGCCGTGCCTACGGGGGGTCGGGTGCGCAGTCTGGCTGATGTCATCGTCGTGGGCAATGGTGCGCTGGGGCTGTCGGTCGCCGTGGAGATTGCGCGGCGGGCACCGGAGTTGAAGGTCTCGGTGATCGGTCCGGCGGAGCGCGCGCGGGCGGCGAGCGTGGCCGCGGGAGCCATGCTGAACTGCTTCGGCGAAGTCACCACGTACACCGGTCGCCATCCCGTGTCCGCGGCCCGGTTCGCCGTCGCACGAGAGGCACTGGACCTGTGGCCGCAGTGGCTGGCGGCACTGGAGGAGGACGTCGGCGGAGCGAACTTCCGCGCGGTGCGCGCCTCGTGGAGCGAAGGCACCTTCGTCATCATGAGCAGCAGCTCGGGGCGGATCGCCGGCGAGAACTTCGCGGCCATGTGTGCGGCCGCCGAGGAACACGGCGAACCGCACGAGCTCGTGGCTCCCGAGGAGGTGGCCGGCCTTTCACCCCGCCTGGGCCACAGGCCCCTGCGAGTCCTGCACCTCCGGCGCGAGGGTGCCGTGGACGGGCGGGCCATGGTCGCAGCCCTGGAACAGGCGGCACGTGAGCGGAGGGTGGAGCTGGTGCCTGCCACCGTACGCGCGCTGCTGCGACCATCAGGCGGTGCAGTGTCCGGGGTGGAACTGCAGGACGGCCGGACGGTGTCGGCCGGAGCGGTGGTGCTGGCCGCGGGCGTGGCCAGCGGCGCACTCGCGGGCCAGGTGCTGCCCCCGGGCGCCGTCCCGCCCATGCTGCACGGCACCGGCCTCGCCGTGACGGTGAAACGGGCGAACACCGGCCCCCGGGGCCCCCACGTGATCCGCACACCCAACCGGGCCGGCACCTGCGGCCTGCACGTGGTCCCGCTGGCCGGGGAGGACGAGCAGTACATCGGCGCGACCAACGTCATCACCTTCGACCCCGCACCCGGCGTGTACCTGGGCTTGGCACAGACCATGATGCGGCAGGCGTCCGAGCAGGTCGACGAGGCTCTCGCCGTCTCCTACGTGCACCGGTGGATGATCGGCACCCGCCCGATTCCCCTGGACTGCTACCCCCTCATCGGAGCGTGCTCCATCCCCGGCCTCCTCTTCGCCACCGGTACCTACCGCGACGGCTTCCACAGCAGCCCGGCCATCGCCCGTCACCTCGCCGCGCTGCTCCTTCAGGACACCGCGGCGGAGAAGGACACCCCGTTCACCCACTTCGCCCCCGAACGCATGCCCATCCAGACGATGTCCGTCCCCGAAGCCGTCGACGACACCGCGCGGCACGCCGCGGACACCATGCACGACCAGGGAACGCGTATGCCGTGGTGGCTCGACAGCACACCCCTCGAAGAGTGGGCACGCGCACGCATCCGCACCTTCTACGAAAGCCTGGAGGACCCGGTCGCCCTGCCGCCGGAGGTCGTCGACCCCCAGTTCCTCGACCCGACGGCGATCGAGACCCGGTCGGTCGATCTGCTGCGCCGTTACCTTCGCGCGGCGCGCGCCCACCACGGCACGTGACGTCAGCCCGCCGACGGCCGTAGCCCGCCGACGGAGGAGGGAACCATGAAAGCGCCCAGCCCATGGCTGACCCGGTTCGCCACTGACCGGCGGCGCCCCACGCCCTTCACGGCGTTCGACATAGGCGAAGCATTGGCGGCCTATGAGCGGCTGGTGGCCGCCTTCGAGGGACGAGCGCGTGTGCAGTACGCCGTCAAAGCCCGCCCCGACCAGGCACTCCTGACCACCCTCGTCCGGCGAGGCAGCGCCCTGGACGTCGCCTCGCCGGGCGAGATCCAGCAGGCCCTGGACGCCCGCTGCCCACCCGAGGACATCGCTTGTTCCAACGTGTTCGCGGACGCCAGGGAACTCGCCTTCGCCCGGGATAACGGCGTCATGGTCTTCACCGCCGACAGCACCGCCATGGTGGAACGCCTCGCCGCCGTGTGCCCGGGAGCGTCGGTCTTCGTCCGCGTCGCGCACGAACACACCGCCGGTGCCGCCCAGCCCCTCACCGGCCGCTTCGGCTGCTCGGAGAACGAAGCGGTCCAGCTCGCCCTCCTCGCCGCCCGGAGCGGCCTCCGCCTGGCGGGCCTGAGCTGGCACGTGGGGAGTCAGCAGCACGACCCGGCCCAGTGGGAACGAGCGATCGCCCGCGCCGCTCGCATCACCCGCCGGATACGGTGCCACGGCATGACGGTGGAGCACCTCAACCTCGGCGGCGGCCTCCCCGGCACCTACCGCACCAGCGTGCCACCGGCGGAGGCGTACGCCCGCATCATCCTCACCGCCGTCGACCGCCACTTCCCCCACCCTCACCAGCCGCACCTCGTGCTCGAACCAGGAAGGGCCGTGGTGGCCGACGCGGGCATCACCATCACCTCGGTGAAAGCCGTCGTCGACCGCCCTTGCGGCACCTATGTCGTCCTCGACGCCGGGCTGTATAACGCCGGCCTCCTGGACAACCTCGGCGGCATCGAGTATCGCGTCACCTTTCCCGGCCACCCGGAAGGCGTCGCCACCCGGCCTGTCACACTGTGCGGCCCGACCTGTGACTCGCTGGACACCTTCACCGCCGACAACGTCTACCACGCACCCCTGGCCCTGGCCCCCGGCGACCGGGGCGTGATCTGGTCGACGGGCGCTTACTGCTCGACGAGCACCCTGGTGGGCTTCAACGGCTACCCACCGGTGCCGCAGCACCTCCATGCGCCGCGGAGCGACGTCGCCGACCGGCTGCCGGAGCAACCCAAGAAGTCCTGAGGCCGGGGAAAGGCTCCGCCGCGTACGACGCCTAACGCTGCCGCACGGCGTCGCGCAGAGCCGAGCGGTCCGGCAGGTTTTTGCGGGTCAGCGGCAGTTCGGGCAGAAAGTGGATGCTGCTCGGCGTATACCGCTCGCCCATGGCGTTCCGGACGAATGCCATGAGTTCGCGCGCACTGATCGTCGAGTCACCGGCGCGTACCACGGCCGCGTGGACCGTCTCGTGGAGGCGAGCGTCAGGGACGCCGAACACGGATGCCCGGCACACGGCGGGGTGCGAGGCCAGTACGGCCTCCACGTCGTGGGCATAGACACACAGCCCGCTGGCCACAATGATCTTGCTGCTCTCGCGGCCGGTGAGACGAAGGTACCCGGCGGTGTCCACGCGGCCACGGTCACCGGTGCGGAACCACCCCTCGCTGAAGGACGACGCCGTCCGCGCCGGATCGCCCCGGTACTCCGTCATGGCGGCGGGGGAACGCACCCAGACATCACCGTCCGTGCCCGCTGCACCGTCCCCGATGCGGAGACGCACCCCCGGGAGCGGCTTGCCCACCGACCCGAGCAGGCCCGGGGTGTGCTCGTCCGTGCCCAGGACGGTGACGTACGCCATCTCGCTGGAGGCATAAACCTGGACGAGCCGCGGGCCGAAGCCGTCCAATGCCTCCTTGACGATGCCGGGGTCGGCAGGCGCACTCCCGTACTCCACCTGGCACAGGTGTGGATACCGGGCCACTCCGGCGGGACCACGGCCGATCTCCGCCGTGAGCTCTTCCAGCAGCCGGGGCATGCAGTACAGGTGCGTGACGCGCTCCCGATCGAGAGCCTCGATCACCTGCGAAGGGCCGACGTCACCCAGCAGTACGGCCGAACCGCCCGCGGCCAGCGTCCACATCACATGCTCGACCTCCGGGGAGAGCATGTCCCCCGCATGGTGGAGGAAACGGCGGGTGAGACCGCCGGGGACGTGGCGACGCAGCCACCGGTCCATCTGCTGTTGCACCGCCAGACCGGCGAAGGTGTGGACCGGTGCCTTGGGGGTGCCGGTGGAGCCGCTGGTGCACATGATCAGTGCGGGATCGCTCTCGCGGCCACCCGGCGGGACGGGCCGGGCCGGCGCGCCTGCCGCCGCGGCCAGCAGGTCACAGCCATGGTCGGCCGACCCGAGCGACAGCACGTGCGGCGGGTCCAGAGCGTCGAGCACAGCCTCGGCGTTCTTGCCGAAGGCGGGAGCGAAGACGAGCGCCGCCGGCCCGACCGTCCGGGCGAGGGCCACCAGCGCCGGCGCCGGAATCCTGGTGGAAAGAGGGGCGTAGCAGCCGCCGAGCAGCTGTACCGCCAAGCGCAGGGCCACCGCCTCGGGGGAGATGAGATGCAGGGTGGCCACCGTCCTGCCCGGGCCGATACCCGCCTGGGCGAGCACATGCGCGAAGCGGTGGACCATGTCGAGCACTTCACCATGCGTGAGACGCCGATTTCCGTGGACCAGAGCCTCGCCGCGAGGGTTGTGCCCCAGCCCCCAAAGGATTCGGTGGAGAAGCTGACTCATACTGTGCCGTCCTGATCTGTGCGCCCGCGGAGCCGTCCGGCGCTCATGGCCGGCCGGGGAGGGGTCGGGGAGAGACGAGGGCCGGAATGTCACGGCGGTGACGGCCGTCGGCCCATGGCGAAGGCAGCGGCGAACGCATGGGTGTCCGGATCCCAGCCCAGTTCCCGGATCTCTTCGGTGCGGGGCAGCCCTGCACAGGCGCAGCCCGCCAAGTCGTGCTCTTCGGCCAGCAGATAGGCGCTCTGCACGGCGGCACCGGCGTCCCAGAAAACGGCTAGGAGCCCGCCGCCGGGATAACGGGCCATGGTGCGCACCCAGTTGGCCTGCCACAGCAGGACGACCGGCGGGTGCCCGGCAGCCGGGCCGCGACGCAGATATCCGTTGACACGGTCGTTCACGGACCGCCGCCAGGCGGGAGAGGTGGGATGACCGATCAGCTCGCTGCCGCCGGCACAGGCATAGAGCCCCGGTTCGAGGTCCGTGACGTCGTTGACCAGCAGATAAGGGGTGAGGCTGCCGGTGCCCCCGCACGTCGGGCTGGTCGGCTCGGCCTCCTTGGCGCCGCGGAACAGGCCGGTGAGCACACCGGCGAGAGCGGAGAGCGACAAAGGGCCGGTCATGTCACGGCGGGAGCGGCGGCGCCGCAGTACCTCCGTCACGGGCGAAGCGGTGGTGGCTGAAGGCAGCAGGACGCGCAGCCCGTCGGGCACCGGGTCACACCGCTCGGGAACATCCTCGTGTCCGACCGCGGGCCCCTGCTCCAAGTCCCGCCAGACGCGGCGCTCGGCGGCGCTCCACCCCCCGCGAACCAGCCGGCCGCTGCGCGGCGGAAGGGCAGCCCGCGCCCGCTGCTCCCCGGCCGGGGGCGATGCTCGCACCCCGGCCTGTGGGTCGGATACATATGTGCGGTCCGGTGCGAAGGGCCGCAGCTCCTCCGCCGTGAAACGGCCGCCGCCGGTCAGCAGACCGAGGACGATCTCCCCGAACACGGGCATGAACTTGAAGCCGTGGCCGCCCAGCCCCGTGACGAGGGTGACGGCCTCGTGGCCGGGCGCCCGCCCCAGGACGAAGTGATTGTCGGGGGTGCGCGGATAGGTGCACACCACGCTCCGCATCCAGCGGCCGGTCCGCCCGGGAAGGTAACGGCGCAGCTCCGTCGCCGCCTGCTCGATCTCCTGGCGTCGCACCCGCCGGTCCACGGTGCCCGGATCGCACGGGGCCGGCTCGGCCTCCTGGCTGCACTTGACGCCGCCGGCCGGGCCGTCGACGGCCGGCATGGTGAAGAAGATGCCGGGGGCCTGCCAGATGTGCACGGGGAAGCGGTCCGGCGCGAAGTGGTGCGCCGTGTCGGGGCACAGGTCGAACCAGTGCTGGACCTGCCGCTGGGCCCGCACGGGCACGGACACCCCTGGCACCAGGCCCGTGCTCCACGAACCGGGGCAGAGCACCAGGTGCCCGGCCGAGTAACGGGCCCGCGGGGTCTCCACCGTCAGCCCCGAGCGTCCGGCGGAGAACCGCGTCATCGGTTCGTGGAAGGCGAGCCGGGCCCCGTCGTTCCGCGCCAGCTTGTGGTGCAGGAGCAGTGCCTCCTCCGGACGGACGAGGCCCGCCATGGGGTCGTAGCAGGCGACGGCGTCGTCGGGCACCCAGGCGCCGGGCACGGACAGCCGCCGGATGCCGGCCGCGTCCAGCATGTGGTGCTCCAACGCGAACCGGCGCGCGCACTCGGCAGTGCGCACCACCGCCTCGCTGTCCTGCCGACCCGTGATGAGCACGCCGGTGCGCTGCAACAGAGTCTGCCCGGCGGCGTGGGAAAGCTCGTCCCACAACTCGTGGGCGCGGAGCAGCAGAGGCACGAACGCCGCTCCTTCCGCGTAGGCACGACGCACGATGCGCGTCCCCCCATGGCTCGAACCGTTGACATGCGCGGGACCGAACTGTTCGAGACCCAGCACCCGCAGCCCGGCAGCCGCCAAGTGGCGTACGACGCTGCTTCCTGCCGCGCCCAGACCGACGACAACGACGTCGTACGTTTCCATCGCCACTCCTCACACTCGCGGCCGCAGGAGCAACGTGGCCAGGAACAGGCCGTTCGCACCCGCTTCGATACGGGCCTCGAACCCGCCTTCCTCCGCCCGGGCCGCCAGCGTGTCCGGGTCCAGGTCAAGCCAGGGGAACCAGGGGCCCACCTGCCCGGCGTACAGATGCCGGATCCGCCGGTCACCCGGGTAGGGGCGCCCTTCGCTCGCCGACCAGTCCGCCGCGCCCGCCGGGCCCGGAGCACGCTGGTCCTTCCCCGAGACCAGCACGCTGCCGCCCGGGGCCAGCAGGCCGGCCAGCCGGTCGAGCAGCGCCGGCAGCCTCGCGAGCCGCCCGGCGATACCCAGGTTGTTCCCCATCAGCAACAGGTGCCGGTAGGCCCGGCTGGGGCGGAAGGTCCACAGATCGGCGAGGTGTACACGGCAGCCGTGGAGCACCGCCTGTTCCACCGCGGGCTCCAGCAGATCGATGCCCTCGGCGTCGATTCCGCGGGCCATGAGGTGTTCCAGGTGCCGGCCGGTGGAACACCCGATGTCCAGCACCGGGCCCTCCATGATCAGATCCAAGGCGCGGAGATCGGCAGGCGCGGAGGCACGGGGTTCGCGGAGCCACCACCGCAGGCCGGTCGGTTCCGCGGGTCGGCCCTCGCGCTCGACCAGCAGCTCGCCGCGGGCCCCCCGCTCCCTCAGCGCCTGTCCGTCCAGCGGCTGATAGCCCCCCACCGGGTTCATGTCACAGAAACGACTGCACGGCTGCCTCATTGTCGTGCCTTTCTCAAGGCATGTGCGCCGCCGACGGCGCCGCCCCCGTCGCCCGCCGTGAAATCTCTCCCCGGCAGGGCGAACCGCTCACAGGCTTCCCAGGCGCCCTGGCCGCAACCCAATCTCCGCACGCTCTAATCCGAAGGTGTTAACTCTGAAGGTGTTGACAGGGCCTCCGGCGGCGGGCCATTGAGCAGGTCGCACCCGCGCCTGCGCTTCAGGTACGGCCCATTTCCGCGTGCATGGCCTTGCCCGGCTACCGTCCCATCCGACAGCGGCTGGACGCGGCCGTCACGAGGGATCGTCGTCTGGCCTCAGCCTGTGAGGTCCACGTCAGCACATGGCTCGCCTCTCGCGACCGCCCCAACGGGTTGAACGATGGGCGGGAGGAGAGCCGCCGGCAGGCTGCACGGGCTTATTTCATGGCCGAACTCCCCCTGATTATCTCCACGCCCGAGATTCTTGGCGTGAACTCCTCTCTGTTCTGCTATCACGCTCCAATTCCGATCGTGCATGAACTCCGGGATCTCACTGACTACTGGCATCCTGGTCAAGGGCATGCCGTCGTACGACCTGTGGACGAGGGCAGGTAGGTGGGCCCGAACGAAGTCTCCAGTGCGATGCCGTCGCCGCTCAGGCTTTTGCGGAGCAGGTCGGAGCCGGCACGGCCGAACATTCACCGCTTGAGCATTTTGACCTTGCCGTTGCGGCCCTCGACGGGCCGGAGCTGTAGCTCGTGCTCAGCCCGGCGACGACGGCGTCGAGGTCCTGGGCGAGGTCGGCGGTGAACGTGTGCAAGGCGGGAACGCCTCACGGGGGCGTGGGACGTACTGGCGGGCGGTGGTGCTGCCGCCCTGGGTAGCCGCGCTCGCGGAACTCGGCGAAAAGCTCGGCGGCGTTCGTGCAGTCTCCCGCTTCCCGCGCCTGAGCCCTTCGGATAGGCCCCGGGGGATGTGTCTGGAAGCAGCCGTTCATCCCCAAATTGGTGTGATGAACATCCTCTGTGGACGACGGTCACCCGAACGGGGAGGCTTCCGCGCTGACCTAAGCGAACCGAGCGCGTTCCGGGAGCGGTACCGAAGGACGAAGGCCGGAAAGAACGTGAGCTCAGGGCGTATTCGGCTTGGCGGATGAGGGTGGGCGAGGTCGCGAAGGAGAGGACGAGGGCACGGTGCGCCGGACCCGGGGGAGTGGTGTGGGGCGGAGGTCGACACCCCACAGGGTGGTGACACAACAGATGGACGTTCGAATGCCATCTGTATGTCTATGTGTTTTTCGGGCGAACTTGAAGGATCGTTTGACCGGGCGGTGCGCGGCCGGTACCAATCACACGTCACCGGTGCTGTCCCGGCGTGTGTGACCTCGACCAGTTTGTCGGCCGACCTTCGGACCGGCCGTACCTCCTGATGCCGGGTCACGGGGAGCAGGCACGTGAAGTGCACCCCTCCTTCGCTAAGGAGCAGTTCATGTCTTCTGCCCGTTTCCGTCTTTCCGCGGCCGTGGTGGCTGCCGCCGCGTCGCTGATGGCTCTTAGCCAGGTGCCGGTGGCCGTTGCCGATGACCACCGCCGCGGGCACGACAGCGGTGCGCTGGTGCTGATCGTCTCCCCGGCCTCGGGCAAGCTCACCAAGGAGCGCAAGGTCACCGACACCTGGAGCCCGGTCCTGAGTTGGCGCCCGTGCCAGGTACCTCTCTCTGTGCCCTAGCACAAACGGGGATTCAAATGCGGCTTGATCCGAGTCGGTAGGGCCTGGTGTTTCGATGACTGCTCCATGAGCGACGCAGCAGGGCCGTTAAGTACGTTCTCGCTTATCCGGAAGTAATGGAGATCTCTCTGTGATGGTGTCGAGTAAGCCGGTGCTGTCGGCGCTGCTCATGATGTCCACCGCGGCTTTCGCAGCAATGCCGACGGAGGCCACTGGTGCGGCTCCGGTCGTACCGGGTCCAAGGGTGATCACAGCCCCGGGATTTACGAACGTAGAGGTACCCCAGGGGGCGAAGTACATGGTGGTGACGGCCTGGGGCGCTGGTGGGGGTGGAGGCGGCGGCGCGGGCGGCCAGGGTGGAGGCGGGGGCGGAGGCGGCAACAACGGCCAGAACGTCCCCGGTCTCACGTCTCTTGGAGGCGGCGGCGGTGGCGCCGGTGGCCGAGGAGCGGGTGGCGGTGGCGGCAGCGGCGGGGCCGGCGGCGCCATGATCAAGTGCCGGCTCCGTGTGACTCCAGGCGTTCAGTTCCCCTTCCGTATCGGACATGGCGGGAAGGGTGGCAGGGGTGGGGCACATGGAGGCGAAGGCGGCCTAGCGGGAGCCACGGGCAGCAACGGCGGGGCCGGGCACGGCAACGAGCCCGGAGCCCCGGGTACGGCCGGCGAGGACACCATGATCGGCTTTGCCAAGGACGACGCGGTGCTCCTGGCACGTGGCGGCGCAGGGGGGTACGCGGCGTCTCCGAATGATGCGGTGGCCGGCGGCGGCATCGGCGGCTGGCATGGGAACAACGGTGGTTACGGGGGACCTGGTGGGACGGCGGGGCCCGCTCGCAGCCACGGGGGCGGTGCTACCCACAGCAGCCAGCACAGCACCTGCGAGGTGATGCAACTGCTCGCCACGTCACCCGGGCCTGGCGGCACCGCGGGTGGTGACGGGCCAGAGGGTAGTGCGGGCTTCCCCGGTGCTGCCGGCAACACACTCGGGGGCGCGGGCGGTTCGGCCGGCTCCGGCTACCTGCGTCAAGGCGCGGGTGGAACTGGGGGAGCAGAGGTCGTCGTTGGCGGGCACGGATACGGCGAGGGCGGTGACGGAGGCGCAGGTGGTTCCGGAGGCGCCGGAGGCCACGGCGGTAACGGCGTAGCCAAGGGGCATAAGGGCAGTCCGGGGGCTCCGGGATCGTCTGGGTTCGGTGGGCGGCACGGGCACGACGGCGCCAACGGCGCCGTCGTGATCGAATGGAAGGCGAAGGCATAGACGGCCGGGTTTCCACACTCCGCGGAGGCTCTTGCCTCCGGACCTGACCTCACCGAGCCGTGACCCGAACCGGCAAGGACCCGCCCGGCGGCGGCTGGACGGATGACGATGGACGGCTGTTGCGCGGCCGGGCGTACAGACAACGGCGACCCGCGCCGCGCAGCCGTCACAGACCTGTGCCGGGCGGTCGGGGCAACCTCGGACGGCCGGGTGAATTCGGCCCCGGGGCGTCGCAGCGACCCCGGGGCCCAGCTCGCCAACAGGAAACGGTTCGGCTTCCGCCCTCGGTGTCGCTGACGTGGTGGTTTGCTGTGCCATCTGCTTGCGGAGCGTCCGACTCGATCACGACTCCAGCTCCGACTGCCCAGTCAACGCCGATCCGCCTCCGCGGCTCCCCCCGCTGCTTGGTGCTCGTGGGGCCAGTGGCATCGCCGCAGGAGCAGGAGACGCTTTTGGGCGCGCCGTCTTCCGGCTGCACGGGAAAGGTCGATGATATCGGTATCAGACCATTTCCGGCTTTTGGGTCAGTGTGAAGGAAGACGCTGTGGTTCAGCAGGCACGATTCAGACGCTCCCATGCCGTCTCCCACGGGTCGGTAGTGCGACCCGGCCGGGTCGGCGTACCCGGCCGCCGGCGGCGGCTCGGTAAGCGGCTCGTCACCCTCGGGATGATCACATCATGGATGCTGAGCCCGCCCGTGAACGACTCGGCGGCGCATTCCTCTGACGGGGGCTGGGCCGCGGACTACCGTGCGTGGTATCCGATGCGTGTCGCCGCATATGTGGCCAACAGTGGCGCAGGCACCGTGTCTGTCTACGACGCCCGTTTGGAGCAGCCTGCGGCTGTGGTCCAGGTCGGCGCCGGCCCGACCGGAGTCGGAGCCGCGCCGGACGGGGACACCGTCTATGTCGCCAATGGTCTGTCCAACTCGGTCTCGTTCATCGACACCCTCAGCCGTAAGGTCACGGCGACCGTCCCCGTGGGGCGGCGCCCGTTTGCCGCTGTGCCCAGTGCCGACGGGCGTCGTGTCCTGACGGCCAATTGGGGGGCGGACTCCGTCTCCCTCATCGACGCCGCGACCCGCAAGGTCACCGCTACCGCCCCGGTTGGCAACCTCCCCCACAGCATTGCGACCATCGCCGGTGGGCGTGCCTACGTAACCAACAGTGGTTCCAACACGGTCACCGTGCTGAGCGCGGACGGCCGGCTCGAGGCAACGGTCCGTGTCGGGGACTTCCCCAGCGGCATTGCCGGGACCCACGACGGGAAACGTGTTTTCGTCAGCAATACCGGGTCCGGCAGCATTTCCGTAATCGACACCGCCACCAATAAGGTGACCGGGACCCTGCCCGTCGGCAAGGCGCCACTGGGTGTCGTCGTCGCACCCGACGACCGACACCTGTATGCCGTCGACTCCACCGAGAACGCCCTGCTCGTCCTCGACCTGACTACCAACCAGGTCACCTCCCGCATTCCCGTCGGCAAAGCACCTCAGGGCGTCGCCCTCACGCCTGGTGGCCGCCGGGCCTGGGTCACCAATGACGACTCCAACACGGTATCCATCATTGACCTGGATACAGGCAAGGTACGAGGCACACTTCCTACAGGCAGCAAACCGGAAGGCATCGCCATCACACCGCGCTGAGCCGACGCTACTCGGCGAGATCAAGTCTCCAGCCGGTAAGGACGCACCCCGAAAATGGCCCGCGGGTGCCCGGGGCGAGGCCGCACGCGGCGCCCGACGCCCGATCAGCGCCCTTGAGGGAAGGCGGCGCGCAGTGCGGAGCCGCGGGCGACGAACGCGACTCGAATGATGGGCAGCATGCAAACGATTGGCGTCACGGCAGAAAGCACGCCGATGCCGGACGGCAGCGGTACGCGGTGACGATCCGCGGCACCGGCCGAACTCGATCGGACCGCGCGCCGTCGCCCGGCCGGTGCTGGTCGCGCAGCGCTCGGCACTGCTGCTCCGGGCGCTGTGCCCGGCGTTCGTACGGATCGATTTTTCCTCGGCCGGGTCGTGACGGATACCGCTCTCATCCCTGAGGTGGGCGGAGAGCGCCGGGCGAGGCGACGCGGGGGCGGCCACGGACCTCACCTCGTAGCCGAACCTCCTAGCCGAACCTCCCAGGCGAACCTTGGAGCCGACGGCTCAGGTAAGACGCCGGCCCCGGCCCCTGCGCTTGACCCTCTCACCGTGTCAGGCCCTGTGCTGGCAGGCGTCACGACGTCACCTGCCACCCGGAGAGCACGCATGTTTCCTTACACCGGTTCCGGTCCCTACTGCTACACCCACTGCCTGACCATGCTGCTCGGCCCCCTGGCCCCTGCCCCGGCCGTGACCGAGACGCTGACCGGCTCACCTTTCGGCGTCCAGCTGATGGATGACGGACAGCTCTTTTTCGACCCCTACGGCTGGCACCCGGAGATCGGCGTGGACACCGCTCTCGAGCTGTTGGGCTGGCGGTGCGAGCGCGTCGAGGGCGGGACGCCCGACCAGGCCGTCGCGCGCCTTCGCGACACCTGTGCCCAAGGGCCGGTCATGGCCGGGCCGGTGGACATGGGACTGCTGCTGTACCGGCCCGGTACCCCCCTGCCCGGTGAAGGCGACCACTACGTGATCGTCCTCAACGTGGAAGGCGACACCGTCCACCTCCACGACCCGCACGGCCACCCCTACGCCACACTGCCCGTCACGGCATTCACCGCCGCCTGGCGAGCGGAGAGCGTCGCCTACAGCGACGCGCCGTATGTACTGCGCTCCGGCTTCGTCCGCGAACACGAGGTCACGCCGGCCGAGGCGCTCCGCAGCTCCCTGCCCGGGGCCGTACGCTGGCTGGCGGGCCGTCAGGACCTGCCGATGCCGCCCGGATCGCTCGGCGGTGCCGCCGCCCTCGACGCCTTCGCCGACCAGGTGTCCCGGGGGCTCGACCCGGGCGTCCGCACGATGCTGGAGGAATTCGGCGTCCGCGTCGGCGTCCGCCGCCTCGTCGACGCGGCCGCGTGCCTGGACGCGCTGGGACTGACCGACGCCGCCGCCATCGCCGACCACCAGGCCCGCACCCTGGGAAGCCTGCAACTCCCCTTGGCCACCCGGGACGACCGGGCACTGGCAGCGGGGCTGCGACGTTTGGCGCCCCTCTACGAACGGCTCCGCGCCGCGCTTGCGGCGGCTGTGGGCGACGGCACCGCCGCCGGCTGACGGTGGTCACGGCCGGGGCGCGTCCCGGGAAGCCCCCGGCCACCATGCCGACGCGGCACGTACCGGCCGAGGCGGACCCACGAACCGGCCGCTCGTGCCCCGCGGGGGACCGATGTCCTCGTGTGCCCCGGGCGGCCCGCTGCGGGGAGGCCGGGGCGCAGAACAACCCGGGCGTTCCGGCGCGGCGTTCGTTATGATCCCCAGCTCCCGGCTGCTGGAGGTTGCTATGAACGAACGTCTTGTCCAGACCGTAGAGGTCCCCCTCGGTGACGGAAGTGACGACACGATCCGGGTCCAGATACGTGAGGTGGACGAAGCCCTCGTCCGCGTGGGCCGGGGCGGCGCCCGTGCCGTCACCCGGGCCGAGCGGTCGTTCGGCCAGATGCTGGACACCGTACGGCCTGTGGCGGAGAGCTTCGTCGGACGGTTCCGAGGGCTCGCGAACGCGCCGGACGAGATCACGCTGGAGTTCGGGGTGTCGCTGTCGGCCGAGGCGGACGTCGTCATCGCCAGCACCGCCACCGCCGCCAACTTCTCCGTGAGTTTGACGTGGAACAGGAGTGACACAGGCACCTCGACTGACGATAATCCGCAAGGGAGTCAGGGGTAGCCGAAGGGGGCTCCCGCGGTCCTCCCGCTCGGAAAGCGGAGGTCGCGGTGGCGACGGAGTCACGGAGCGCCGACGAGGCACTGGCCTTGACAGTCGCCCGGGTCAGCGGACAGGACGGCACACTCGGCGGGGCCGGCGCGCTCGTCGCCCCGGACACGGTGCTGACCTGCGCCCACGTGGTGTCGGACGCGCTGGGGCGGCCCCGGCACGAGACGGTGGCGCCGGGAGCCGTGGTCACGGTCACCTTCCCGCTGGCCGGGCTCCCGGCCGACGGCGCGGTCAGCGCCGACGGCGCCGGGAATCCGCGCGGGACCCTCGACGCCGAGGTTGAGCACTGGATACCGATCAGGCCGGACCGTACGGGCGACATCGCCGTCCTGCGGCTCCGCACCGCCCTCCCCGGTGCCCGTCCGCTTCCCATGGCCGACCCCGGGAGCGTCTGGGAACACGGCGCCCGCGCCGTGGGGTTCACGGGCGGCGAACCGGGCGAGATCTGGTTCCGGGGGAAGTTCAGCGGCTCGACCAGCGAGGGCTGGATCCAGCTCTCCCGGGCCGACGGACAGGCCGCACACGTCAAGCGGGGCTTCAGCGGAAGCCCCGTCTGGGACAACGAACTCGACGCGGTCGTCGGCCTCCTGGTGGCGGCCCAGCCCGAACGGGACGCCCAGCAGGCATTCGTGCTCAGCACGAAAACCCTGCTCCGGGAGATACCCGCACTCGCCCCCGTCATCCTCCCGGCCGCGCCCTTCCGCGGCCTGGCCACCTACCAGGAAAACGACGCGGACGTGTTCTTCGGGCGGGACGACGACATCGACGACGTCGTCACGGCACTGCGCGGCGACCACCCGACCGTCACGGTGTACGGCCCGTCCGGCTCCGGGAAGTCGTCGCTGGCTCTGGCCGGTGTGGTGCCCCGGATGCGGCGGGCCGGATACGACGTCTTGGTGGTGAACGCCGGGCACATTTCGTCTCCGCGCTCCGCGCTCGCCACCGAACTGTACGAGGCCGTCCGCTCCGGGCGGTACGGGCTGCCCGCCCGGGCGGACAGCGCCGAGCAGGTCGAGACCTGGCTCGCGGACCGGGGGCTCGCCGACGCCTACCACCGCGCCCGGGGACAGGCGGCCGGCGGGCTCGTCGTCGTGCTCGACCAGGCCGAAGCGCTCCTGGACCGCACAGAAGCCGAGGTCACCGAGGCCGCCGACCTGCTCTTCCCCGACCGCCGACCGGCCGGCCTACGCGTCCTGGTCACGTTGCGGGCCGACTTCATGGACGCGATGCTGAAGCACCCGCGCCTCGGACCCGCGCTGCGCGTCGGCAAGACGCTCCCGTTGACCCCGATGTCCCGGGCCCAGCTCGACGAGGTGATCGTCAAGCCACTGGAACGGATCCCGGCGGTGGCGTACGACCCGGGGCTCGACCGGCGCATCCTGGACGACGCGCGCGACGAGCCCGGGATCCTCCCACTCCTCGGCTTCGTACTCGAACAACTGTGGGAACGGCGGGCTGCCGGACGGCTGCGCTCCGCCTCGTACGAGGCGATGGGCGGCGTCTCCGGCGCGCTGGAACTCCACGCGCGGACGGTCTGGCAGGAGTGCGTCGACGAACAGGCGGAGGCGGAGGCACTGCGGCTGCTCACCGGCCTGGTACGGGTGCACCCCGGCAGCGAGACCCCGCTGCGCCGCAGGCTGACCCGGGAGGAGGCGGGCGTGACACGCTGGCGCCTGGCGCGGTCCTTCGCCGAGCGGCGGCTGCTGGTGCTGCACGGGGGAGAGGAGGAACCAGAGACAGCCGAGCTGGCCCACGAGGCGCTGATCAGCGCCTGGCCGGCGCTCCGGCGGCAGGTGAAGGCCGACGGCGCGTTCCTGGCGGGCCGGGCGGAACTGGGGCACGACCACGACCGCTGGGAGCGGGGCAGCAGGTCGGCCGACCTGCTGCCCGGCGGACAACAACTGGCAGCGATCGGACGCTGGCTGGGCGACCGCGAACAGGACCTGACCGAGGAGGAACGCGCCTTCCTCGCGCTGGCACGACAGCGACAACGTGCCCACCGGACTCGCACGCGCATCGCGTGGACGGCGGCCGCCCTGGTGCTCGCGCTCATCGCCGGACTCGGCACCTTCCTCGTCTACCAGTCGAGCGTCAGCGAGCAGCGGGAGGCCGAGGCGCGGTCCCGTTCGCTGGCCAGCTTGTCCGGCGAACTGGTGAAGCGGGACCCGGGGCAAGCCGCCCTGGCCGCGGTGGCGGCGTACGACATCGCGCCGACGCAGGAGGCCCGTACCGCCTTGATGCGCAGGTACGACCAGTTCAAGGACGACGAGTGGGTGCTGACCGGCGCCGAGGGGAAGATCAAGGCGCTCGCGACGAGCCTGGACGGCGCGGTGACGCTGGTGGTGACCGAGACGGGGGGCGCGACGCTGTTCGTCCGCACCGGCGGCAAGGTGCTGCGCAAGCAGCTCCAGCCCCGGGTCAAGGCCCTCGCCCCCATGGTCAGCGGGGACGGGCGGCGGATCGCCTACGTGGCGCAAGGGGACGGCGGACTGGTCCGGCACGATGTCGACCCCGCGGCGCAGGACGCGGAGCGCGTGCTGGGCAAGGCGGAGCCGCTCCCATCCGGCGGCTTCGAGGCGGCCGTCGTCCACTCATGGTCCGGCGACCGGACCGGCATGGCCGATATCTCCCCGGAGGGCAGCCGGGCGGTCGCGGTGGCCGACGACAAGCGGCTGTGGGTGTGGGACCTGGAGACACGCCGGAACCGGGAACTGCCGGTGGACGGGCCCGCCGTCGAGAAGGTGTGGTTCGGCCCGGATGGGAACACGCTCGTGGGCCAGCGGCGCGGGCCGTCGCTCCAGGAGTCCACGATGGTGGCGATCGACATCAGCACCGGCAGGACCCGGGAACTGGCGGACCGGGCCAGTACGGCCGGAGCAACCGCACAGCTCGGCTTGTCGGGCGACGGCGGGGTACTGGTCGTCTGCAGCCGGGGTGGCACGGCGAGCGAGTCCACCTACCGGGCCGTCCGGGTAGCGGACGGCCGGGAGCTGCACCGCTACGACGTCAAGACGTCCTGCCGCGGTCTCGCCATCGACGCGAAGGGCGAACGGTATGCGGTGTTCGAGGTGGGCGGATGGCAACTCGTTGACACACGCCGAGGCAGGAGAGCGCAGCCGTTCTCCGCGCCCAAACCGGAGCTGCTCACCAACCTGCCTCTCCTCGGAGACGAACATGACCCCCTCCTGGTCACCTGGGACGACACCGCAGTGACCGGCACGGAACTCGGTATGGACACCAGCAGCGTCGACAGCCCTCCGGTACTGATCGACGGAGGCAACAAAACGCTGGCCCACCTGGGCAAGCGCGGCGAGAGCGTCGGACTCCTCGACACAAGCGAGGACCTGACCGGCGCGACCGGCAGGCTGAAGATCCTCGCCGAAGCGAAGCGGGACCTGGCCACGGCCCCGAACCCGTCACAGAAGCTGATCGTCAACGCCGCCGAAACGCTGGTCGCTGACCGGACCGCCCGGAACAAGGTAATGATCCGGGAGCTCCCGTCCCTGCGCCGGACGACGGAGCTCACCACAGCCCCGCCTCCCCCCGCGAAGGACGGGAAACCCGACCGGCTGGAGTTCCTGTTCCTCACCGACGACGAGCTCGTCACGGTCTCCGGCAGGCGGATCGAGCACTGGAACGCCCGCAACGGCCGACGCCTTTCCCAGCCCTTCGACGTCGGTGCCCTGGGACTCTCGGAGAACAAGCAACCGAAGTTCGTCCTGGACCCGCACCCCGAGCCGGACCATGTGCAGATCATGGTCGACGGTGGTCCGACGATGCATGCCGTCAACGTGCGAACGGGCCGGGAGACCAAGGCGCTCCGCCTGCACCTCGGCCATGACGTCGTCAACGCCGTACTCGACGGGAGCGGACGCTACGCGGCGGCGAAGACCAGGGCTGACATGGTAGAGCTGTGGGCGGTACGGCCCGGCAAACGGCCGGAGAGAGTCCTCGGACCGCTTGGGCCCCTGAACAAGTTCAGAGAGAACTACCAGGCTGGATTCCTGCGGGGCGATTTCTTCCTGGCCAACGGCAACTCGGTACGCTTCCTGCGGCCGGCGGCCCCCGGCCGTGGCGACTCCTACGACTTCGAGAAGGACCAGACGTTTCTCGCGGCGTCCAGGAACGGCAAGGTGCTGCTGCGGACCACGAGCAACGGAAACGTGGACATGTTCCGCCTTGACCCCGGCATCTGGAAGAAGCACGTCTGCGAGGTCCTGGGCCGTGACCTCGACGACCACGAGCGGAACGGCCTCGCCGTCGGGCTCCCGAACCAGGTCTGCCCGGCCTGAACCGCCGCTGGCTGAGGCTTGCTGATGCGCCGACGTCGCTATCCGTCCGACACCACCGATGCCGAGTGGGCTTTGCTTGAGGCCCTGCTTCCGTCTGCGGCCAGCGAGGTCGGCCGGGGTCGGTCGGGTCGGCCGGGGTCGGCCGGAGGCATCCTCGCCGCGAGATCGTCGACGGCCTCCGCTACCTGGTCGACAATGGCATAAAGTGGCGCGCGATGCCGTCCGACTTTCCCCCGTGGCGGACGATTTACGGGTTTGCCCGGCGCTGGGCGGCCTCCGGCGCCATCAGCGTGATCCGGGACCAGCTGCGGCGGGCGGTGAGGGTCGGCAGCGGCAAGACGCCGCAGGCCGCGGCGGTGATCGTGGACTCTCAGAGCGTGAAGGCGTCCGAGACGGTCGGCGGGGACAGCCGCGGCTTTGACGGGGCCAAGTTGATCAATGGCCGCAAGCTGTCTCTCGCGCGCCGCAGGGCCAACGTGTTGTGGGCCATGCTCCGCGACGGAGAGTGCTACCGGGCATCGCAACCGGTAACCTTTGCGGCTTGACATCCTCATGGGGAAGTTCTTTATCTTTCGCCTGTCGCTGGCTGTAGCGAGGGCGGGGACCAGCGGGTGTCGAGATTGCTGATGATCTTTTGCAGCTCGTGGGCTCCGCGGGGCGACATGGCCTGCATCACTGTGTCGAGGAGGACTCGGGCTTCCAGAGGGCTGCCGCAGCAGACCCACTCGAGGTAGAGCCAATCGTCGTCGTGCCATAGCCGGTCGTAGTCGCGCCACAGTTCCCGCTCCGGGCGGTGGACAAAGTCCCTCCAAAGACCCACGGCCTTGCTGATGTCCCCTGGGTACAAGTAGTTCCGGGTGCGCTCAAGGCGAACGATCTCGGACAGCACTCGCGGGGACAGGCCGTCGATGACTGGCCTGGTGTTCTGTGACCGGTGCCGGCGCGGGAGGCCGGCCCGGATGCGTCCTGGCCGTCTACGCGGCATGGACCTTTCGGTTGTTCGTCATGCCGTACATGATCCCACAATCTCGAACGGCGTCTCGAACCGGATCGCTCGCTTGGGGCTTCGCCGGACGCGCGGGCGGCCTTCGTTTGATCCTGTGCTCCGACCAAGGTGCACGTGACCACGACGAAGGCCGTGAGGGCACGACGAAGGCCGTGAGGGGGAGCCTGCTGTCTGATGCTGTCCGGAGGGAAGCGTTCGCGGAAGCGTCACGCTTCCGGGGCGAGTTCTACGAGTGTCTGACCGCCCGGCGTGACGAGTTGTTCGAGCTGGTGGACGCGATGCTGTGTGCGGACGGTGCGGTGAAGTCCTCTGCGGACAGCTCGTCTATTGCGAAGCAGGTGCACGAGAGGTCCGCTGTTCGACGGAGTCCAAGCCCGGGGCGATGACGGCGAAGGCGCGCTCGATCAGTTCGGCGGAGTCCTCGGCACCTTCGCTGTCGCTCCACCGCTGCAGCACGGCGTCGAAGGCGGTCAGTGCCATCCCGGCGGCCAGTTGCGGGTACAGGTCGCTGCCGGGGTCGAGGCCCAAGCGGCGCGCCAGCCCCGCGCTCAGGTCGTCGCGCCACTGCGCCTGGCGCTCCAGGAAGCGAGCGCGCAGGGCGGGGGTGCGCAGAATCAGCTGCACCACCGGCAATGCCCTGTCGGAGTGGACGCCGCAGGCGGCGATGGGGACGGAGACGACGTGCAACAGCGCGGCGGACGGTCGCTCCTCGACGGGGCGGGCCGCCAACTCCGCGCACATGTCGGCGCCCATGTCGGCCAGGAACTGGACGACCACGTCCTCCTTGGACGCGAAGTACCGGAAGAACGTCCGCTTGGACACGCCGGCGGCGGTCACGATCTCGTCGACGGTGACTGCGTCGAACCCCTTCAGCGCCAGCAACTGCAGTGCCGCTTCGGTCAGCTCATTCGAGACGAGCTGACGTTTGCGCTCGGCCATGGAGATTTCAGGGCGGGAACTCACCGGGCAATGGTACCGCCACGCCTTGTATGACACCCAGAAGCACCTTGACACCGAGTGCCACTGGCGACAGCATGTGCCGCATGAAGAAACGACAGCCCTGGACCGCCGGGCAGATTCCGGACCAGACCGAGCGAGTGTTCGTGGTCACCGGGGCCAACAGTGGCCTCGGCCTGGCGACAACCCGGGCGCTCGCCCGCAAGGGCGGGCACATGATCCTCGCCGTACGCGACGAGGCCAAGGGCCGCCGGGCGGCCGCGCAGATCGCCGCCGAGCAGCCGGGCGCCCGCCTCGAGGTGCGCTGCCTCGACCTGGCCGATCTCGACTCGGTCCACGCCTTCGCCGACCGGCTGCGCTCCGACCATGCGCGGCTGGACGTACTCGTCAACAACGCCGGCGTCATGGCCCCGCCCCGCACGCTCAGCGCGCAGGGCCACGAGCTGCAGTTCGCCGCCAACCACCTTGGCCACTTCGCGCTCACCGGTCTGCTGCTCGACCTGCTGGCCGACGGCAACGACCCCCGGGTGGTCACGGTGAGTTCGACCAATCACCGGCAGGGGCGCCTCTTCTTCGACGACCTCTCCGGCGAGCGCAAGTACTCGCCCATGGGGTTCTACAACCAGTCGAAGTTCGCCAACGCCGTCTTCGGATGGGAACTCCACCGACGGCTGACCGCGGTCGACAGCCCAGTACGCAGCGTGCTCGCCCACCCCGGCTACACCGCCACCAACCTGCAGACGAGCGCGCCATTCGGCATGGTGAAGGTGCTGTTCGGTCGCATCCTCACCCCGCTCGCCCAGTCCCCGGACCAGGGCGTGCTGCCCCAGCTGTACGCGGCAACCGCCCCGGACGTGCAGAGCGGGCAGTTTTTCGGACCGGGCGGCATGGGCGAGCTGCGTGGAGCGCCGAAGCAGGTACAGCTCTCTCCCGCGGCGGGCGACGCTGCGACGGGCCGCCGACTCTGGGAGTTGTCAGAGCAATTGACCAACGTGAGGTTCGTGTTTCCGGCCCTGTCCAGCTGATCGTTTCGAGACGATTGGGGTATTCGGTGGAGGCGGACGACAGTGCAGGCGGGTTCGAGCAGGCTCTTGGGCCGTGGAGCGCATCTTTGTCTGGCTCCATCAGTGCAAACGGCTCTGCCTCCGATATGAACGCCGAGCCGGCCTCCACCAATGCGGCTGACGCTATGGTCACCGGGCACCTGGGCAGGGACGCGACGGGCCACCCCCTCACTTCCGCAGCGACATGTGCGATCGGACGCCTGGCGTCCGCACGCTCACATAACCGACTGCCCAGCAGTTCTCGAGGAAGAAACAGGAGAAACCGCCGCGGCGTGCTTGAAATCGACCTTTCGGTCTCAGCAGTGCACGTCCACCTTAATGACTGTGTTGTTGCCGTCCAGCGGTCGTTCGGTCCATGCCTCAACCCGGTCCCACGTGCCGTTCACATAGGTGACTGTGAAGGCGTTGCCATGGGCCTTCCCCCAGGAGTAGCGGTCGTTGATGGGGTTGTAGCCGCAGTTGTTCATGTTCCACCAGCGCCCTGCGTCCGATGCGAGGCGAATGCAGGCTTTCCCCCAGTCGCACTGGGGAGACCACCCCTTGATGCTGGCTGAGGCTCCGGCCGGGCCGCTAGCGAGGGCGACGGCAGCCCCAAAAGCGGTCGCCAAGACGGTGGCCCGGGACACTAACCGCATGATCGACTGCATCTCAGATCCCTTTCTGTACGAACCGTCCTTGCGGTATGAGAGTGACAGCTTGGGCACGCATTGGTCACCGCTCCGGGCGTTAATGGCCGGCATGTGACGCCGAACGCTCATTGCTGTTTGCGGACACCGAGTGGCGCGCATGCCAAAATCGCAGGCCGCGGGGCTGGTGCGCGCGGGGCTCAGGATTCTCAAACTGGTCTCGGACGCACGACTCCAGTCAAGATCGCTGGCCGGCGGCCGGGCAGGGCGAGATGGCCAGATCGGCAGACCTCGCCGCAATCGACACCATCACGCTGTCCACGCTCCTGAAGTGACTCCTGGTGGGTCTCTTGAGCTCCCTGGTGGCTTTTCCGGCGAAGGCCGTGATGGGTCTGGCGTAATGGGTCTGGTGGTCTGCCGAACCGTTCGTGCGATGCGCAAGAACAGCGGCCGCTGTGCGGGGAGCAGCCGAGGAAGTCACCGTCGTTGAGCAGTGAGAAGCCGCAGGCCGGGGGCCGGCGCCCTGGTGCCGGTCGGGGACGGTGCGGGTCAGTACAGGCAGCAGCGGGGGAGGGTGCCCCTGCCGCCGGTCCTGCGGTCGCGACGGGGGCCGGGGTGGCTGGCGGTGGCGTGGACGGGTGGTGCGGCGGTGAGCAGGGGCAGCGCGGCGAGAGCGAGCGCGGCAGGCCGCGTATCCAGTTCGTGGTCACCAGGCGGTTGCAGTGGGGCCGGGCTGCGGGAGACGGGGTGGCAGCTCACCCGGCGGGGTGGCTGCTTTCACCGCACAAACGCCTCGGCAAGGGGCCGTCCCGTATCTGCAGGGGAACGCCGGATCCGCCCGGCCGTGCGGTGCTCCGGTCCTTCACTGCGGCTATGACGACAAACTCGGGGCTGGTCTCACCGTCACATGCCGGCCGGCGTCTCGGCCGGGGCGAGGGCCCGCAGGAGGTAGGTGCTGTCGATCGGTGCGGGGTCGGGCAGGCCGTTGACGGCGCGGAGGAGATGGGTCCGGTCGTAGGTGCGGCGCTGGGCGGTGTAGGCGAACAGGTGGGAGGCGTGGGCGATGATCCCGGTCTCTGTCGGTGTGGGGGAGGGGACCGTCGGCATGATCTCCACAGCCGTGCCGGGGTACCGCGTCTCGAAGGCGGATGTGACCAGTGCGATGGGAGTGTTGTGCGGGTGCGTAACGTGGACGGTGTGCACGCCGGCACGGTCGCCGTGCTGTGCCATGACCCGCGTCATGGCGCTGACCGCGTAATCGGCCGGGACGAGATTGAGCGAGCCCGCGGGGTCGCCGGGGAGACGAACGGTCATGGCGGTGCCGTGGGCTTCACCGCGGAGGATCCGGGCACTGATGGCGTCGTCGGCATTGAGACGCAATGTGTTCTCGATGAGGCGGGCGAGGATGCCCAGCGGCTGGTCGGGGAGTCCGTCGGGCACTCGCCGGTCGGTGACGAGCAGGCTCGGGCGCAGGATGGTGGCGGCCCGGCCGGTGCGGCGGCTCCAGGCGTGGATCAGACGCTCGGCAGTGTGCTTGGTCTCCTCGTAGGGGACGTGGAAGCCTTCCGCGTCGCTGAGGTCGTCCTCGGTGACGTGCCCGTCGCGTCGCCGGCCGGCGACGAAGGCCGTGCTGACGTACAGCATGTGGGCGGCCGGGGCGTCCTGGAGGAGTTCCAGCACGCTACGGGTGCCCAGGACATTTGTTCTGTACAGGGTGACGGGGTCGGCCTGGAGGCCGAGGAACGCGCCGCAGTGCCAGACGGAGGTGAGGCGGTCCGTGATCCGCGTGCGCTCGTCAGGTGACAGATTCAGTCCGGGCCGGGTCAGGTCGGCGCTGAAGCAGTGCAGGCGGCGGAGCGCGTCCGGGCCGGGCCGGGGGCCCTCCAGCCACGACACGGCGGCTTCGACGCGGGCGCGCAGCTCCTGCGGAGTGCCGCGGCCCAGGACGTGAACGGGCTCTTCGGTATCTTCGGCCAGCAGGGCGCGGAGGATGCGGCAGCCGAGGAAACCGGTCGCTCCGGTGAGCAGTACGGTCATCGGGACTCCTTCGGTGCGGGAGCGCGGCGGCGGCCGTGGCGGCGCTGGGCCGCCGCGGCCGCCGTGGGCTGCTCGCATGCTGACGAGGCGAGGCCGGGCGGGGAAAGCTACCCGCAGACGGGGGCGCCTCGACATCACTCCACCGATGTCACTCGATACGGTCATCGCACTCGCTTGTGGATGCTTACATCATTTCGAGTGACTAGCTGATTCCTGCGTCCAAATGGGCGTTACGGTGCCTACAACCCAAGCATGTGAGAGGGGCCGGAGGCCTTCGCTGCCACCGGATCACGGGGAGGGGCACGCGCATGACCACTGACGAGGCACGCGACCCCGATCGAGCGATCGCCATCGTAGGAGTGGCCTGCCGCCTGCCCGGTGGCATCTCCCGGCTCGATGAGCTGTGGAGTGCCTTGGAGCAGGGCAGGGACCTGGTCGGCCGGGTGCCCCGGGACCGGTTTGACACCGACCGGTTCGTCGACACCGCGATGCCCCGGGTGGGCAAGAGCTACACCCTCGCGGGCGGGTTCCTCAAGGACATCGCCGGATTCGACGCCGCCTACTTCGGAATCTCGCCGAAGGAAGCGGCGCACATGGATCCGCAGCACCGGCTGCTGCTGGAACTGACCGCCGAGGCCATGGATGATGCGGCCCTTGACCCCTCGGCGCTCGCCGGGTCCGACACCGCCGTGTACGTCGGGGTCTCCGACACCTCCTACGGCGCCCTGCAGATGTCGATGCTGCGTTCCGTCAACGCATACACCATGTCGGGGGCCGCGGCGTCCATCGCGGCCAACCGCCTCTCCCACGCCTTCGACCTGCGTGGCCCCAGCATGACCATCGACACCGCCTGCTCCTCCTCCCTGGTCGCACTGGACCGTGCCTGCCGCACCCTGCGGGAGGGCGCCAGCCGCACGGCTGTGTGCGGCGGAGCCAACATCCTGCTCAGCCCCTTCCACTACGTCGGGTTCTCACAGGCGTCGATGCTCTCGCCGCGAGGCAGGTGCGCCTCCTTCTCCGCCCATGCCGACGGGTTCGTACGAGCGGAGGGCGGTGCGGTCGTGCTCCTCAAACGACTGCGGGACGCCCTCGCCGACGGCGACCGCATCCGTGCGGTCATCCTGGGCAGCGGCGTCAACAGCGACGGACGGACCGTCGGCCTGGCCCTGCCCAACCCTCAGGCGCAGGAGGACCTGCTACGCCAGGTCTACGCGGAGGCCGGGGTACACCCGGACGAGCTGGTGTATTTCGAGGCGCATGGCACCGGTACCCCGGTCGGTGACCCGGCGGAGGCCAAGGCCATCGGCCTGGCCCTGGGGATGCGCCGGGTGACGGGCGAACTCCCCATCGGCTCGGTGAAGACCAACCTTGGGCACCTCGAACCGGCCTCCGGCATGGCGGGGCTGTGCAAGGCCCTGCTCGTCCTCGAACACCGCATGGCGCCGACGTCCCTGCACGCCGATCCGCCGCACCCGGACATCGACTTCACCGGTCTCGGCCTGACGCTGACCACCGAGAACCGCTCTCTGCCCGGCGTCGAACGACCCGTTGTGGGCGTCAGCTCGTACGGATTCGGCGGCACCAACGCCCACGCCGTCCTCACCTGCGCGCCGCGGCCTTCCGACGCGGCCTTGGGTCCGACAGGCTGCGCGCCGCCGGGGGAGGGGCTGCCGGTGGTGGTTTCCGCGCGCTCCGGGGAAGCCCTGTCACAGGCGGCGGCGGATATCGCGGACCGGCTGGCCCACGCCGCCGATGAGGAGTTCTACGACATCGCCTATACCTCGTGCCTGCGCAGGGGCAAGCACGACCACCGCGCCGCCGTCCTGGCCCGCACACCCGCCGAGGCCGCCCGCCAGTTCGCCGCCCTCGCCGGGGACACCGAGGCCGGCAGGCCCGGTGCCTCCCACGCGGCGGCCGGGCCCAGGGACGCGGAGGCCGGCGTGCCCCCGGGAGCCGGTGCGGAAACAGCGGGCACCGCGGCGGCTGCGAGTCCCGGGGCGGCCGGCGATCGTGAAGTGGCCGCGGCCACCCCGGCGGATCGCACGAAGCCGCCCGCGGCCGGCGCGCGGGCCGAAGCGGTCACGAGCGGCCGCGTCGCCTTCGTCTTCACCGGGAACGGCTCCCAGTGGGCGGGGATGGGTGCGGACCTCCTCGCCCAGGACGAGGTCTTCCGATCGACAATGGCCTTGGTGGACGCCGAGCTGACACCCCGCCTGGGCTGGTCGGTGATCGAGACTCTGGCCGCCCCGCCCGTGCAGTGGCGCCTGTCGGCCACGGAGATCGCGCAACCGCTGCTCTTCGCCGTGCAGCTCGGTGTGGTGGCCGTGCTGCGGGCGCGGGGCGTCCAGCCAGCCATGGTGCTCGGCCACAGCGTGGGTGAGGTGGCCGCGGCTCACACCGCCGGCGCGCTCACCTTGTCGCAGGCGGCGCAGGTGATCGCCGAGCGCAGTGCGGCCCAGGCGGCCACGGCCGGCTGCGGCCGGATGGCCGCGGCCGGCCTGTCACCCCAGCGGGCCGCGGACGCGCTGGCCTCCTCGGACGGCCGGCTGGAGATCGCCGGCTTCAACAGCCCGCAGGACGTGACGGTCGCGGGTGACGCCGCGGACCTGGCCGGATTCGGCGCCGATATGGAGCGGCGCGGCGTGTTCTTCCGTGACCTCGGGCTCGATTACGCCTTCCACAGCCGCTTTATGGACCGCCTGGAAGACCGCCTCACTACCCATCTGGCCGACCTCGTTCCCTCCCCGCTCACCGCCCCCTTGTACTCCACCGTGACCGGAAAGCGGGCGAGCGGTCTGGATCTGGGCGCCCAGTACTGGTGGCACAACGTGCGCAGCCCGGTGCGGTTCGCGGAAGCGGTCGACCGAGCGCTGGACGACGGCGCGGACGTACTCCTGGAGATCGGTCCGCATGCCGCACTCGGCACCTACCTGCGACGCTGCGCCGCCACCCGCCCCCGACGGACTGTCGTCGTCCTGCCGACCCTGCGCCGCCATGGCGACGGTCCGGTGGCCCTGTCCACCGCGTGCGCGGCCCTGATCGCCGCTGGCGCCTCTCTCGACCGGGACCGGTACTTCCCATGCCCCGGCCGCGTCGCCGACCTGCCCTCCTACCCCTGGCAGCGGGAACGGCACTGGAACGGCACTCCTCACGCCTGGGTGCATTCGAGCGGCAGTGGTGTGATCGAACACCCGCTGCTGGGCGAACGGCTGCCCGCTCCGCTGCCGGTCTGGGAAGGAGCCGTCGAGCCCGTCCTGGTGCCGTGGCTGGCCGATCACCGGGTCGCCGGTTCGGTCGTCATGCCCGCCACCGGCTTCGCGGAGATGGCACTGGCCGCCGGCCGGGCCGTGCTGGGCGGCCCGGCGGAGGCGGAACACCTCGACATCGTCAGCGCGCTGGTGGTGCCCTGGGCGGACGCCTCCCGCGTCCGTACCCAGGTGTCCCTGAGCCCGGACGACGGCGCTGTGACCATCACGAGCACGGACGGTCAGGCGGGCGCACCCCGCCCGCACGCCCGAGCACAGGTACGGACGCTCCTGCGGGGCCGGCCCGCTTCCTTGGACGTCGACGCCATGCGCGAAGCATGCCCACGACTGATCGCAGGCAAGGAACACTACGCCTCGTGCGCGGCGGCAGGTCTCCTCTACGGCCCTGCGTTCCAGGTCCTTCGCCACCTCCGGGTCGGCGACGGGCAGGTCGTCGCCACCTATCACCACGGCACTCCGGGCGACCCGTACACCGCGCACCCGGCGGTACTTGACGGCGCTCTGCAGGCCGGGGCACCCCTGCTGGCCCAGCACCTGTCGGAGGGGCAGGCCTACCTCCCCGCCTCGATCGCCGCCGTACGCGTGTGGAGCACGCCGGCCACCACGGGACTCGTGTGGGTCCGTGAACGCGGTCACTCCGGCAACGAAGTCTGCTGGGACATCACCCTCGCGGACGAGGACGGCACCGTCACCGCACAGCTCGACGGCTGCCGCCTTCGGCGCCTCACGGCACCCCACCACCTCCCCGTCCTCACGCAACAGACCGTGCTGCGCGCCGCCCCGCACCCCGAGACCCCTTGCGCGCCCAGCCCTCTTCCCTCCCCACGACGCATCGAGGAGGCGGCGAGCCACCGCATCGCCGAGGCCATCACCGGCTGGCGGGAGACGGGCGACCAGTACATCCCCCTTCTCCACCACGGGACAGCCGCGCACATCGCGGCGGTCATCGCCAAGATGCTGCCCGACCCGGCCGAGCCCTTCACACTCGACGACCTGATGGAACACGGTGTACAGGAACGCCACCGCCGCATGCTGCTCCTGTCCCTCTCCATGCTGCGGGACAACGGCTTCGCGGCCGAGGACGGGGAACGATGGCGGCTGTCCACGACACGGCCGGACCTCGAAGCCCTCCACCAGCACTGTCTGGCCCAAGCGCCCGCCCACATCACTCTGTGCGCCCTGATCACTTATCAGATGGAGCATCTCGCCGACGTGCTGCGCGGCACCGAGGACGCCATGGAGGTCCTGGTCCGGGAACCGGTCGCGAGGAGCCTGGAGCAGCTCTACGACATCGCGCCGTCCAGTCGCTTCTACCACCGTCTGGCACAGGCCCTGCTGCGCGAGATGGTGAGCCGCTGGCCCCAGGACCGCACCCTGCGCGTGCTGGAGATCGGCGCCGGCACGGGCGGGGCCACCGCGGCTCTCCTGCCGCTGTTGCCCCCGGACCGCACCCACTATTGCTTCAGCGACATCTCGCCCTTCTTCTTCTCCCGCGCCCAAAAACGCTTCCAGGGTTACGACTTCGTACGCTACGAGACCTTCGACCTGGATGCCGACCCCGTCGGCCAGGGATTTCCCGCGGGCGGCTTCGATTTGGTGGTGGCGGCCAACTCACTGCATACGGCTAAGGACCTGGAAGCCGCTCTTCGCCATGTCGCCACCCTTCTGGCCCCCGGGGGCATGCTGCTGGCGGTCGAGTCCCACGCCCCCGAGCTGCTGCTGCCCGTCTTCGGAACGCTGGACAGCTTCTTCGGCAACACCGACACCGCTCTCCGCCCGCATTCCGTGCTCCTGCCGCGCGAGAAGTGGCCCGCCTTGCTGAAGCGGTGCGGATACACCGAGGTCGTACAGACCGGTGAACACAGGGCACCGGCCCGTGACCAGTTCTCCGTCATCCTCGCCGCCGTCGGCGCCGCTACCCGGCCCGAGGAGCCGCCCCCGCTGCCCGATTCCAGGCCGGACACCGCCTACCTGGTCGTGGGCGAAACACCGGACGAAGAGCACCTGGCGCAAGCCGTGACCGAGATCCTGACCGGTCACGGAGACTGCCTCGTGCGCTCGGTGACCGAGGGCCCCGAAGCGACCGACTGGGACCCGCTCCTTTCCTTCGAGGGCCGCTTCACCGAAGAGGCATCGCCCGCCGGGACGGTCTGCGTCACCCTCATTCTCGGGCACGCCCCGCAGACCGACCCCGGCGAGCTGGTAGCAAGAGCCACCCGGCGCGCGCAGACGCTGCGTTCGCTTCTGAATGCCCGCCGGCGACTGCCCCACGGTGTCCGCACCGAGCTGTGGCTGGTGACGCGGCCTGCCGGGGCCGTCCCCGCACTCGGGGAGATCACCGACGCGGCCGATGCCATCCCCTGGGGAGTGGCCCGCTGCCTGTTCAACGAGCAACCTGACCTGGACTCCCGGCGCGTCAGCCTGCACCGGACCGAGAACGTAGCGTCCGATGCCCGGCGCCTGGTGCGCGAGCTTCTGGAGCCCACCGACGAGGACGAGATCGTGCTGACGGCCCGGGACCGGTTCGTCCCACGTCAGGTGGAGCGGTCCACGGCCCCGGCCGACGGCACCCGGTCCTTCGCCCTGCGGGTGCGCAATCCCGGCCTGGCCTACCAACTGGCCTGGGAGGAGACCGCACCAGCCGAACCGGGCCCCGGACAAGTGGCCGTGGAGGTGCGGGCCACCGCCTTGAACTACCGCGACATCATGCAGGCCGTCGGGCTGCTGCCCATCGACCGCACCCGGCCCGACCGCGGCCCCGCGGACCTGGGGTTCGAATGTGCCGGTATCGTCACTGCCTGCGGCCCCGCGGTGAGCCGGGTCAAGCCCGGCGACCGGGTCGTCGCTCTGGCGGCCGGCTCCCTGTCGTCGCATACGGTCACCGACGCACGGGGACTCTGGCCCATCCCTGACCACATGACCTTCGCCGAGGCCGCGACCATGCCCGTAGCCTTCGCCACCGTCCACTACGGACTCGTCACCCTCGCCCGTATGCAACCCGGCGAAACGGTCCTGGTGCACGGCGCGGCCGGCGGAGTGGGCCTGGCCGCCCTCCAATACGCCAAGGCGTACGGCGCCCGTGTGATCGCCACAGCCGGCACCGATTTCAAACGCACGCTCCTGCGCCGCCTGGGCATCGAGCACGTCCTGGACTCCCGCACCCTCGACTTCACCCACCGGATCGAGGAGATCACCGGCGGCAAGGGCGTGGACATCGTACTCAACTCCCTCGCAGGCGAGGCGATCACCCGCGGCCTGGAGCTGCTGCGCCCCGGAGGGCGCTTCGTCGAACTCGGCAAGCGCGACATCCACGAGAACAAGCCGCTGCGTCTGCACCCCTTCGCCAACAACATCGCCTTCTTCGGCGTGGACCTCATGAAGGTCATGGACGACGCCCGGATGATCGATGCGTTGCTCACCGAGGTCAACGAGACCGTCCTGCGCGGCACCTGCCACCCCCTCCCGCACAGCGTCTACCCGGCCGCCCGCGTCGAGGAGGCCTTCCGCCTCCTCCAGCATTCCCGGCACATCGGGAAGGTCGTCGTCGCCTTCGACCCGCTGGACGAGCCCCCGCTGGTCACGCCACGCCCGCGGCCCTTCCGGCTCGACCCCGAGGGCACCTACCTCGTCACCGGCGGTACGAGCGGATTCGGAGCCGCCACGGCACAGTGGCTCGCCGATCTCGGTGCCCGTCACCTGGCACTGGTCAGCCGACGCGGCGCCGACGCGCCGGAAGCCGCCGATGTTCTCTCTCGCCTCGCCGCCCGAGGGGTGACCGCGACCGCGCACCCGGCCGACGCCACGGATGTGAATACCATGCGGGCCGTCGTGCGCGAGATCGACCTCAGCGGGCATCCGCTGCGGGGCGCGGTGCACTGCGCCATGCACCTCGACGACGACCTCCTCGCTGATCTGGAACCCGAACGCTTCGCCGCCGTCCTGGCACCGAAAGTGGGCGGCGCGGCCGTGCTGGACCTGCTCACCCGGGGCCGGGAATGCGACCTGTTCCTGCTCCACTCCTCCGTGAGCGCCACGTGCGGGAACATTAGGCAGGCCCCCTACGCCGCCGGCAACCTCTACCTCGAAGCCCTGGCACGCCGCCGCCGGCAGTCCGGTTCTCCCGCGACCGCGATCGCCTGGGGAGCCATCAGCGAAACAGGCTATGTCGCCCGTCACGGCCTGGAGAACTCCCTCCGCGCACTGGGCCTGGAGCCGATCACTCCGTCCGAGGCGTTCGCGGCCGGTGAGGCGCTGCTCGCCGATCGCGCCGACGTCGCCTTCCTCTCGCGCACCGACTTCGCACGCGCCGCCGCGCTGCTGCCGGTGTTCGGCCGGGCCCGCCTGCGGGACCTGGTCCCGGCCCGGAGCGAGCACGACGGCCTCACGGTGGAGGAACTGCTCCGCACCGCCGGCCGGGTGACCGGCGAGGAAGCACTGGCCTTCATCGCCGACAGCCTGGCCAAACTGATCGCCGAGGTCCTGCACATGGACCACGCGCAGCTGGATCACCACCGCAGACTCGACGAATACGGCATGGACTCCCTGATGGGCGCGGAACTCCTGCTCTCGCTACGACAGCGCTTCGGCGTCGAAATCCCCCCGATGGAACTGCTGCGCAGCAACGGCACCGTCGCAGACCTCGCCCAGATCCTCCACCTGCGCCTCGGCCTGGGCCAGTCGGCCCAGGAAACCGCTGCCACACCGGCCCCGGGCCCTGCCGCCGACCACGCCCTCGTACCCCAACAGCCGACTCCCGAGGAAACCCCGCAAACCGCTCAGCAATGACAACGGAACCACGGGTCATCGCCAACCGATGACAGGCTGGAGAACTCGTATCCTGACCTATGCCGCCAGGGACTGCTGGGACTGACAGCCAAAGGGGGGCCACGCTGGCAGTACCGTCGCCGTCCTGGGCCGCCCGGCTGGGGGGGCCTTCGCCGCCGCATCATGCACACACTCCCACGCCCTGCCGGACATGCCACACACCGTTGGCGGGTCACGAACGGACGTACCGGGCGGAGACAAGAAAGCAGGCATCGCTGGGGCGCTATCGGTCGCGTCAGCGGTAGAGCACGAAATCCGCGACACGCCATGGCTGGAAGCCCGGCTCGGTCAGTGTCACCACTCCCGCGTATACGCCCGGCCGCACCTCTCGCAGCCAGTCTGTGATCATCCCGCCCGTGTCGTGCGGATACTCAATGCGGATGGCCTCGCGGCCGTCGTCCGGGTGGGTGGCATAGCCGACCTCGCCCCGGATGACCCGCAGACCGGGGCCGACGATCTGGTACAGGTGCCCCCCACGCCGGTCGGTGTGGAAGACCTTGCCGTGCCAGACCGCGCCGGCCAGCAGGCCGAGTGCCCGGTCGGTGACCGGTTGTCCGCACGGGCCGCACCTCAGCAACTGGCCACGCATGGGCCCGTAGGGCATCCCTCCCGCGGGAGCCTGCGCGAAAAGCGCGTCGAACGCGGTCTGGCCGCACCGCTTCAGCTCCTCGGCGGCCTGCTCCGCGACGCCGCGCACCTCGCACGGCCGCCCCTCGGCCACCTTGTCCGGCAGGGCCGCACCGTGGGAGGACGCTGTGGGAAGGGACAGCGCGAGGGCGGCCCCTAGAGCGAGGGACAGAGCGCGAGGGGAACGGCCTCGCCTAACCGGAAGGATGGCACGTGTGATATTCACACCCTGGACAACGCCTTCACAGCCGGTACGACACGGGGGTGTCACTCAAGGCTATTGCAGGAGGACGACGGTCGGGATTCAAGGCCGTCAACGTCCGCCTACAGCAGAGCGGGGACTTGCCTCGATCGTAGCTCCGGCGCCCTGGCCCGGTGCTCCGGTTATGGGCGGCAGGGTCGGGACCAGGACGAGCACCTGCCTCGCACGGAGTTTTCGGGCGGCCTCGGCTGCGATGAGTGTCCCTCTTTTTGAAGGGTTTACGAATCTGAGTGTTTTTGTCGCCGGACCGTATGGGGTGTCACAGTTGGGGGAGTGGCCTGACGACCTGGGCGGACGTGGCGGGCGATGGCATCGGGCTGCTGTGATCATGGTGTCGTCGTGGTGACGAGTGGCTGCCGTGGTGGTGCAGTTTCCTGAGCGATAGCGCTTCTACGTGTTCATGAGGCGTCGGTGTAGACAAGATGGCGGCCGCAGATCGTGCACCGGAAGAGCATGGCGCTCGCACCGTCGCCGAGGCTGCGTAGGAATTCCTCGAGCTGGTCGGCGTTGTGCCAGCCGCCCATGCGTAGGTCGGTGCGGAGCTGGTCGAGGGCTTCCGGGTGCCCGGCGAGTTCGGTGTAGCCGACTTCACCAAGAAAGGCGGCGGCATCGTGGCAGTGGACGAGCCAGCGGGGATCCTGCCACGCGGAGAAGGCGGGTGTGCGGCGGGTGACTTCCTGCAGCACCTCATAGGACACCTCGTCCAGCCCGTACGCGTCGACGAACTCGCCGTCGAACCGTTCCGCCGCGGAGCCGTCGGCGATGCACCATGGGCAGACCCGGCCCGGCACCTCCTGCTCGGTGTACAAACCCAAGGTGTAGAGCCATCCGTGCGTCTGCCCGCAGCAGACGCACACCTCGCCGCTCGCCGCGATCGCGCCGGTGGTGACGGGATCAGGGTGGTACCGGAACGACGGCAGCGGCAGGCTCACCGCTGGACCCCTTCGAGGTAGAGGGCGGCCAGCTGAGGCAGCCGCTGGCGCATCTCGTCCGCATTGTCAAAGTCGAAGCCCTGGCCCATGTCGTGGTCTTGGTTTCTCACGCCATGGCCGACGCGGTAGTGGTCGAGGGCGGGATAGAAGCTGTCCCTGTTACTGGTGAGGCGCTCCCAGGCGGCCGCGGTTACGTAGCCCATCTCTTCGCAGAAAACAGCCTCTCCGACACCGGTGGCGAACGCGTGCTGGATGTCGGGGTGCTCGGCGAGATCGTCAGGGCAGCGGGCCACGCGTTCGTACCAGGTGCGACCCAGGCTGATGAGGCCTGCTTTGAAGTCCATGAAGGAGTCGTCCGAGCAGCCGCCGCAGACGAGATAGCCGGCCGCCCATACGTCCCACCGATCGATCACCGTGTCCAACCTGCCCATGCAGACCTCGAAGGCCAGGACCTGCTCCTCGCCTTGCGCAACCAGCAGATCGGTCAGTGCTTCCTGCAGCGGCGCATCGGCTGCGCGGGCGGTGTCGATGAGCTGCCAGAACGTGTCCGTGTTCATATCGGATGACTGTGCCATGAACCACTGACAGTGAGCCCTTTCCAACCTGACGGTGAGGCTGGCGGTTGGCGGGGCTGTACGAACTGACGAAGCTCCTGGTAGACGGGTTCACGACCAAGATCACTCGAGCCGTCCGGGAGCTTCGTGTGCATGTTTACCGATCGGTGATCAATCTGTCGACGAGGCACCTTCGTGACTTCGCTCAGCACCTGGCTGCCCGCCGCCGCGAGATCGGCACCCGATGGCGGCGCATCACGGCGGGCCGTCAGGCCCTGCTGGTTCTCGACCACCTGCGCTGCGGCGACACCGACGCCCAACTCGCCGCCGGGTTCGGCATCGGAACCGCGACGGTCTACCGCTGCATCCGCGAGGCGATAGAGGTGCTGGCCGCGCTCGCGCCGAGCCTGGCCGAGGACATGCGGACTGCGAGCCGACTGGCTTTCGTGATCCTCGACGGAACGCTCCTGCCGATCGCCCGACCGGATCACCGACATCGTGAAAGCCGTACTCATCCTCCACCGCACATCACCGTGAGGTTGGAAAGGGCGCCGTAGTCGCGGGCAGCTCCCTGGTGAACTGCGAGTCCTGCCCCGCTCACCTGAGGGCGCGCTCACGCAGTCGGCCTACATCAGCCAGCGGCTGGACGCCGTCACGACCAAGGAGAGCTGGAGCGGTGCTTGGCGGTTGGTGCGCACTCTGCTGCGCGCCCGGCTTCAGCGCGACGGAGAGGTAGCCGCCGTCGACGAAGTGCTCCTTCGATAGCAGGTCCCGGTGTTCCAGGTTGGCCAGGATGCCGGGGAGGGCTTTGCTGTCGTGGACGGCGGCCTTGGTGGTGGTCACATCCGTGATCACGCTCGGTGTGCCCGGGTCACAGGTCTCGGTAACGTGAGCCAGCAAGCCCTTCCAGCGGGTCTCGCCCCGGCGCGCTTAGCGGGCACTCACGTCGTAGGGCGACACGATGGCAACCGCCGAGGGCGGCAGGCCAGCGTCCTTCGCCTCCCGCCACTTCGGGCGGTCCTGGGCATCGATCAGGTAGTTCTACACGAATATCTGGCGTAGGGCCTGGACCTGCTCGCCGTCGCGGAGGGCGAGCAGGTAGCGGTGGACGTAGCGCAGGAGCAGGCGGACATCCTCGCCGGTCTCTTTGATCCGGGTCTTGGGCCGGGAGGGGTTCTTGCCGAGCCGGGCCGCGCGACCGTAGCGCCGGCCCTAGCTTGTGTTGTTCGGACAGGTTGGTGACGCGGCTGGCTGGTGGGTGGCCGTCGATGCCGGTGTGGGGTCGGTGGTAGTTGTACCAGTCCAGCCAGTCGGGAAA